>JAYTAJ010001212.1:0-5803 GCA_043737575.1 Myxococcales bacterium
CGTCGTCGTCGAGGCGCGCCAGCTGCTCGCGCGTCATCGTCGCGATCACGGTGATCTCGCCGCGCTGGACCGGGCCGCGCAGGAAGTCGGCGAACGATCTTTCCGACTGCCGGGTCACGCCGAGCCGGCCGAACAGGTGCAGATCGTCGAACCACAGGATGCCGCGCTGCTTGCGCGCGTCGGTCACCAGATCGAGCAGGCGATCCTCCCAGTCGCCGAAGTACTGCATGCCCGCGACCAGCCGCTTGCCCGACAGCCGCCAGACCCGCCGGATGCGCTCGGTGTTGCGGTGGAGGTACCAGCCATCCTCCTCGAGCCGATCGGCGATCCAGCGGTGCAGGATGGTCGAACGTCCGGAACCCGGACGACCGACGATCACCGTCGAGCGCGGCCGGGCGCCGCCGAGCAGCCGCGCCACCTGGCCGCGGTACGGCGGCCGCGCCACGCCCAGCGGCAAGGTCGCGTCGATCGCGCGCGCGGTCTGATCGACGCCGAGCTGGGCCAGGTGCTGGTGGACCACCCGGGCCAGGCCGGCGCGCTGCTTCGCCGCCTTCGCCGCGCGCGCGCGATCGAGCAGCGACCGCGCGTCGAGCTCGAACGACACCGTGATCAGCCGATCCTTGCCCGGGGTCTTGCGGGCCTCGAGCTCGGTCGCGTCCTCGCCGCGCCACGCCTGCCGCGCGAAGTGCGGCGCCAGGCGCTCGACGTCGGCCAGATCGTCGGCGTCGAACCACACCGACGGATCGTTCGGGTGGTACGCGAGCACCCGCTGGCGGGTCTCGGTGAACCAGCGCGGCTCGACGACGAACGGGAACCGACCGCCGATGCGCCCCGCCGCCGGGCCGCGCATCGCCAGATCCAGGTGGACGTGATGGAGCCGCGTGCCCGGCACGGTCTCGAGCAGCTCCTGATCGACCGGCTCGATCTTGCCGATGACCTGCCGCAGCGCCTTGCCCAGCGCCTCGCGCAGCCGCACCTCGCTCTTGCCCGACAGCGGCTCGACCACGCCGGGTGGCACCAGCGGCACCCAGCGCAGGGTGCCGCCGACCCGCGCCTCGTAGACCGTGATCGCGTACGACCGCTTCATCGCGCCGCCTCGTCGTCGTCGTCGTCGTCGGGCGGCGGCTCGACCAACTCGACGCCGTAGAGCTCGCCCGGGTTGCGGCCGTGATCGAGCTCGGCCGCGATCGTCGCGAGGCCGACCTCCTCGAGCCGCGCCATCAGCTCCGGCCACGGGATCGCCAGGTGCTCGCCGCGCACGATCATCGTCCGCGGGTCGGGATACTCGCGCTCGACCTGACCGCGCGGCGCCGCCGCGGGCGCCGCCATCGTCGCCAGCCGCAGCCACTCGTCGTCGGTGAACTCGGTCGTGAGCGCGATGCGGCGGATCACCAGGTGGACGTGCGGCTCCTTGGTGATGCCGACGAAGCGATGGGCGCCGGCCTCGAGGCCGAGCAACAGCGCCGCGCCGGGACCGCGCACCCGCAGGAGCAGGTTGCGCACCCCGGCGTCGGCGGCGACCTGGCCCGCCAGCCAGTCGCGGTTGCGCGGCGGTCCCCACACCCGCGGGATCGGCCAGCCCGGCGACGGATCGCGCGCGACCGTCGAGTGCGCGGTGATCGTCCAGCCGCGCGCGGGCGCCACGGCCAAGAGCGCCTCGACCCAGCGGCCCAGCGCGCGCGCGTGCTCGGGCGCCGACAGCACCAGCGTGATCGCGTCGCGCGCCTCGAGCCGCGACACCGCGAGCCAGAACATCGCGCGCGCGAAGCCGCGCTCGAGCGGTTCGATCATCGCGACCGCCGGCTCGACGTCGTCGCCCGACAACGCCGCGGTGATCGCCAGCTCCTCGGCCGCGTAGATCTCGTCGCGCGCGGCGTTGGCCGCGGTCCACGCGTCGTCGAGCCGCGCCAGCTCGACCGCCATCTGCTGCAGCTGCTCGCTCGACAGCGCCGCCTTCTTCTTCTTGCGCGGTCCGCGCTGGTCGTCGCCGCGCGCCAGCTGCGCCTTCAACCAGCCGATCTGGGTCGCGACCTCGGTCGCCAGATCGCGGCGCAGCCACAGATCGGCCGCGCGCCGCGCCTGCGACACCGCCATCGCGCCGCTCGCGTTGCGCCGTCCGCCCGCGCCGCCGCGCCGCCACGCCGACAGCGACAGGCCCTCGCCGTCGACGGTGCCGAGGTGCGAGCCGGCCGGCAGCTCGAGCCCGACCGGCTCGTCGATCACCCTCACCGCGATCACCGCGCCGTGGACCTCGCGGCCGAGCCGCGCGATCAGCCGCGCCGCGGGTCCGGTGATCGCGAGATCGAGGTGGCGCCGCAACGCCCGCACGCCGTAGGTCGCCGAGTAGCCGCCCTCGGCCACCCGCGCCGCCGCCGCCGCGCTGACGTCGAGGGTGATCTGGGCCTGGATCAGACCGCGCCGCTCGGCGAGGTTCGCCAGCTGCAGCCGTGCGACCTGGCCGATCTGATCGGCGTCGAGGCGGTGGAACGCGATCACCGCGTCGAGGCGGTTGAGCATCTCGGGCCGGAACGCCTCGGCGACCGCGGCGCGGTAGCGCGCCAGCTCGGCATCCTGATCGCGGCGCGGCGCGCCGAGGGCGAGGCCGATCGGCCCGCTGCCGTGGTGGGCGCCGAGGTTCGACGTCAGGATCACGATCGCGTTGTGGAAGTACGCGGTGCGGCCGCGGGCGTCGGTGAGCCGGCCCTCGCCCGCGACCTGCAGCAGCAGATCGTGGACCGCGGGGTGCGCCTTCTCGATCTCGTCGAGCAGCACCACCGCGAACGGCTGCTCGCGCACCCGCGCGGTCAGGAGCCCGTCGCCGCGGTCGGAGCCGCGGATCAGCCGCTCGGCCGCGTACGGATCGGCGTACTCGCTCATGTCGAAGCGGACCAGCCGCCCCTCGGAGCCGAACAGCAGCACCGCGAGGCTGCGCGCCAGCTCGGTCTTGCCGACCCCGGTCGGCCCGACGAACAGGAACGTCGCGAGCGGCTTGTCGGCCGGCTGCAGCTGCGCCTTCACCGTGCACAGGGTCTCGGCGACGCGCGCCACCGCGCGGTCCTGTCCGATCATCCGGCGGTGCAGCCGCGCGGTCACCTCGTCGACGCGCAGCGCCCGATCGTCGCGCAAGAGGAACGTCGGCACGCCCGAGATCAGCGCGAAGCCGTCGTAGATCGCGTCGGGCCCCAGCTCGCGTGGCCGACCGTCGGCGCCGACCTCGCCGTCGGCCGCGGCCCGCAGCTCGTCGAGCAGCCGCACCACCTTGCCGGGGAACGCGCGGTACGGCAGGTAGCGCCGCGCCAGCTCGACCGCGATCGGCAACGACGGCGCCGCCACCTGGGGCCGATGCGGCTCGGCGCGCCGCCAGTGCGCGGCGTGGGCGCGCACCACCGCCAGCGCCGCCGCCGGATCCATCGGCGCCAGCGCCAGCCGCGTCATCGCGCCGATCAGCGCGACGTCCTTGCGCTCGGCGCGCTCGATCGCGGGCGGCGTGATCTCGGCGACGACCCTGACCCGGGCCTCGACGACGAAGCGCCGCACGATCGCCGCGAGATCGAGGCCGCCCTCCTCGGGTCGCTCGCGAAACAGGCTGCCGAAATCCTCGATGTACAGCACCGCGTCGAGCCGCTCGGCCGCGGTGAACAACGCGCCGATCCGCGCCTCGGCCTCGCCGAAGCCCGACGCCCCCGCCACCAGCTGCGCGACCGACGTGACCCACGCCGGCCGCTGGGCGTGGGCGCGGCCCCAGGCCTCGATCAGCGCGGTCTTGCCGACTGCCTCGTCGCCGCACACCAGCACCGCGAGCCGATCGCGGCCGCCGAGCAGCGCGGTGAGCGACGCCAGCTCGCGATCGCGCCCGGTCACCGGCACGCCGCCGCCGCGCAGCCGATCGGCCAACGGCGTCGCCAGCTCGTCGAGCTGCTCGTGGGCGCGGCGCCGCTCCTCGGCCGCGATCCGATCCGCGGTCGCCGCCGCCGCCGCCGCGAAGCGGACGTGGAGCTCGAGCTCGTGGACGTTGGCCTCGAGCGGTGGTAGCAGCCGCCGCCACGCCGAGCCGTCGAGGCCGCTGGCCGCCGCGAGCCGCGCGATCTCGCGCGCCGCGACCATTTCCAGCTCCTCCTTGCGATCGACGAAGAACGCGGCGCCGAGCACCGGTACCAGGCCCCAGCGATCGCGGCCCTCGGGGCCGTGGGGGATCACGACGCAGGTCACCGCGATCGGCCGCGGCGATCGCGGCTTGGTCGGCGCGCCCGGCTCGAGGTCGACCTCGATCGATCGGACCTCGACGCCGGCGGGCAAGAAGTAGCGCGCCGCCTGGCTCGGGTGCGCGGTCGCCAGCAGGTCGGCGAGGAACACCGCCAGCTCGTCTTGCCCGGCGTCGTCGTCGCCGAACGCGACCAGGTCGGGTGCGACGACCGGTGTCCACGTGGTCGCGCCGGTCGCGAGCGCGCGCTCGAGCACCCAGGTCGTGACGCGGCTACTCCGCTCGGCCACTACGCGACTCGATCTCTCATCGAATGAGATGGTGCACGAGCGCCTTGAGCGCCGGCCAGTCGATCGGCTTGTCGACGCGCGGGTTGCGGACCGCATCGAGGAACGCCCGGGTCGCCGGCGTGAACGCGCCGCCGGTCATGAACACCATCTTGTCGGCCAGCTCGACCTCGGCGCGCGCCAGCTCGGCGTGGAGGTCGACGCCGCTCATCTCCGGCATCATCAGGTCGCAGATGATCATGTCGCACGCCGCGCCCGATCGCAGGTACCCGAGCGCGTCGCGGGCGCTGGTCTTGGTCGTCACCTCGTGATCGCCCGCGAGCATGCGGCGCAGCGCCGAGCCGATCAGCGGATCGTCGTCGATCACCAGGATGCGGCCGCGCCGGACGGCCGGCACCACCACCCGCTCGACCTCGGCGGTCGGCGCGAGGCTCGACGACACCGGCAGCGTGACGTGGAAGCAGGTGCCGGTGCCGAGCTCGCTGTCGACGGTGATCGTGCCGCCCATCGAGGTGACGATGCGCTGGCAGATCGTCAGGCCGAGGCCGGTGCCGACGTCGGTCGGCTTGGTCGTGAAGAACGGATCGAAGATCCGCGCGAGCTGGGCCGGCGCGATGCCACCGCCGCTGTCGCGGACGTCGATCACCACGTGCTCGGCGCCCTCGAGTCGCGTCGAGATCCGGATCTCGTTCTGGTCGGCGCGGCCCTCGACCATCGACTGCGCGGCGTTGATGACCAGGTTCAGGATCACCTGGCTGAGCCGGCCCTCGTTGCCCTCGACCATCGGCACGTCGCCGTACAGCTTCACCAGCCGCGACCGGTGGCGGATCTCGTTCCACGCCATGCGCACCGAGGTGTCGATCACCCGCCGCAGATCGACCGCGCCGCTGTGGTGGCCGTCGGGGTGCGAGAACAGCTTGAGGTCGCGGACGATGTGACGGACCCGCTCGGACGCCTCGCGGGCGTCGCGCAGCGACTCGTGGATCCGATCGAGCTGCACCAGCGCGGCGTCGACCACCGGCGGCGCGTCGACCTCGCCGCGGAGGTTGTCGTCGACGATCCGGAGATCCTGGAGCGCGAACTCGAGGTTCGCCATCAGGATCGCGAGCGGGTTGTTGATCTCGTGGCCGACGCCGGCGGCGAGCAGCCCGACCGACGCCATGCGATCGGAGATCAGCAGGTGCTCCTGGACCCGACGATGCTCGCGGCGCGCCGCTACCTCGCGCAGCTCGCGCTCGATCGCCGGCAGCAGCCGCGCCAGCTTGCCCTTGCTGATGAAGTCGTGGGCGCCGGCCTGCAGCGCCGCGACCGCGAC
>JAYTAJ010001213.1:0-5801 GCA_043737575.1 Myxococcales bacterium
AGCGAGACGATCGATCGGCCGCCGACCTCCTCCCACAGCGCCGGCAGCTCGCGGCCCAGCCCCGCCGCCAGCGCCGCGGCGACGATCGCGCCCGACGACGCGCCCGCGGTGATCGCGATCGCGACCCCGGCCTCGGTCAGCCCGGCCGCGACGCCGGCGTGGAACGCCGCGCGGCACGCACAGCCCTCGAAGACGACGCCGATCACCGCGGCACGATACACTCGCGCGGATGACCGCGGCGCCCCGGCTGATCGTCTTCGGTGCCACCGGCGGGACCGGGATCGCGATCATGCGGGCGTGCGTCGCGCGCCGTCAGCCGCTGACGGTGTTCGCCCGCGATCCCGGCCGCCTCGGGACGCTCGATCGGTCGGTGCGGCTGATCGAGGGCGAGGTGTTCGACGCCGCGGCGGTGGCGGCGGCGATCGTCGGTCACGACGCGGTGATCTCGACGCTCGGCACCCGGCCGTGGCGCCACACCGACGTCTGCTCGGTCGGCACCCGCCACATCGTCGCCGGCATGACGGCCGCGGGCGCGCGCCGCCTGGTGGTGCTGTCGTCGATCGGCGTCGGCACGTCGCGCGACCATAGCGGCCCCGCCACCAAGATCGCGGCGGCGACGGTGCTGCGCCTGGCGCTCGCCGACAAGACCGTGATGGAGGACGAGCTGCGCCGCACCGACCTCGACTGGGTGATCGTGCGGCCGACCATGCTCACCAACGGCAAGCGCCATGGCGTCCGCGCCGCCGACGACGACTCGATCCGCGGCGGCACCATCGCCCGCGTCGACGTCGCCGACTTCGTCCTCGCCCAGCTCACCAGCGACGCGTGGCTGCGCCAGGCGCCGCTCGTTACCGGGGCCTGACGATCGATCAGCACGCGTTGCACGCGGGCGCCGCCGACGTGCAGCCGAGGCCGGTGTCGCACGGCGGCCGCGGACACTCGGCGGCGCCGTCGCACGCGCCGTTGCCCGTGCACAGGACGTCGCACGCGCAGGCGTCCGCGCAGGTGACCGTGTTGGCGCACGAGTCCTTGCCGCTGCAGCGCACGACGCACGCCGCGGTCGCGCAGCGAACCTCGTTGCTGCAGCTGTCCTTGCCCGCGCACTCGACCTCGCAGCTGTCATCGCCGCAGCGCACCCCGCCGTTGCACGATCGATCGCCGTCGCAGCGGACCCGGCACGGCACGCCATCGGGACACTCCACCGTCGCGGCGCAGGCGTCGGTGCCGCAGGTGATCTCGCAGACGCCACCGACGCAGGTGCCGTCGACGCAGCGGGCCTCGCACGGCGATGGCGTCGCGTCGATCACGGCGGGCCCGCCGTCGATCCGGGCGCCGTCGCTCCCGGCGCCGTCGATCAGGCCACCGTCGAGGAACGCCGCGCACTGGCCGGCGATGCTCTCGATCGCGCACAGCCCGTCGGCGCCGCAGACCTGGCCCTCGGCGCACTCGCCCGGTCCCAGGCACGTCACCGTGCAGTTGCGCAAGGTCGGGTCGTAGCAGGCGGCGGTGATCGCGATCGCGACGAGCAAGACCAGGCGCACTCCCAACCCTAGCGGCAGGTCGCGGCCGCGCCAACCCGATCCGTCACGGCGTCAGGATCTCGTGGGTCGCGACCGCGCCGAAGCTGTCGCGGATCGCGCCGCCGGGGACGTAGAGGCGGCCGCCCACCGCGGCGGCGCCCATGCCGTGGCGCGGCGTCGGCATCGGCGCGAGGGTCGACCAGGTGTCGGTCGCGGGCGCGTAGGCCTCGACCTGCGGGAACACCCGCGACGGTAGGTCGGGGTTGCCCTCGCCGCCGACGACGACGATGCGATCGTCGATCACGCCGCACGCGGTGCCGCCACGCGCGGTCGGCATCGGCGCGCGCTCGATCCACCCGCCGCCGGGCGTGTACTCGTAGACCTCGGCCTCGGGGGTGTCGATGGTGCCGCGGCGGCCGCCGGTCACGTAGAGCTTGCCGCCGACGACGCCACCGCAGCCGTGATCGCGCGCGGCCGGCAGCGGGGGCAGCGCGGTTCTCCACGCATCGGCGATCGGATCGTAGGTCGACACCTCGGCGACCGCGCCGCCGCGATAGCCGCCTGCCAGGTAGATCGTGCCGTCGATGACACCGACGACCGCCGAGCCGCGCGCGGTGCCCGCGGGCATCGACCTGCGCGCCGTCCAGCCGGCTTCGGTCGCGGGGTTCCACGCCCAGACGTTGTCGATCGCGGTGAAGGTCAGCGTCCGCAGCCCGCCGAGCACGTAGATCGTGCCGTCGACGACCGCGGCGTTGGCGTGGTGCACCGTCAGCGGCAGCGGCGGGCCGCTCGACCAGGTGCAGGTCGCGGTGTCGAAGGCCTGCACCGCGTCGATCACGCCGAGCTCGCCGTGGAAACCGCCGAGCACGTAGATCGTGGCGCCGACCGCGACCGCCGCGGTCTCCTGGGTCGGCCCGAGCAGCAGCGGCGCCGCGCTCGCCCACGGCCGCGCATCGTCGCAGGCCGCGGCAGCGTCGGGCCCGACCGCCGCGTCGGGATCGGCGGCGTCGTCGCCACCGCCGCACGCCGCGATCACCACGCACGCGAACCCGAAGCGCCGCGTCATCCGCGCAGCCGCCCGGGCTCCCGCGGCAGGCGGGCGACGAAGGTGGTCGTGCCCGCGACCGACGCGGCGCTGAGCGAGCCGCCGTGACCGCGCACGATCTCGCAGGCGATGTAGAGGCCGAGGCCGAGGTTGCCGCTCTTCGCCGCGGTCCGGGTCCGGCCGCGGCGGAACGGCTCGAACAGGACCGGCAGCACGTCGTCGGGGATCGGCTCGCCCTGGTTGCTGATCGCGACCACGACCTCGTCGCCGACCGCGGTGACCGCGACCACGACCGCGGTGCCGTCGGCCGCGTGATCGAGCGCGTTGCCGGTGATGTTGGACAGCACCTCGGCCAGGCGATCGGCGTCCCAGATCCCGACCAGATCGCCGTCGAGCACCAGCTCCACCGCCTGGCCGCCGAACTCGTCGATGACGTTGCGCGCGATGTCGGCGAGATCGGCGGTCACCAGGGTGAGCGGCAGGCCGCCGCCGAGGCGGGCCCGGGTCAGGTCGAGCAGCTGCGTGACCATCCGGGTCATGCGATCGCAGTTGCGGACGATGCGCGCGGCGCTCACCTGATCCCGGTCGTCGAGGTGCTTGCGCTCGATCATCGACTCGGCCGCGATCACGATCGACATCAGCGGGTTGCGCAGATCGTGGCCGACGATGCCGATGAACATCTCGCGGAACTCGGCGAGGGCCCGCAGGTCGCGCTCGCTCCGCTCGGCGCGATCCTTCGCGCTCTCGGCCTCCTCGCTCTGCTCCTGGGTGCGGATCGCGAGCCGGACCAGCTGCTCGTTGGCCTCGCGCTGGATCGCGTTCATCTGGCGGCTGACGCCGAGCTCGCTGGTGTCGCCCTCGTGGAGATCGGGGGCCGCGGTCATCGCAGGCCCTCGCTGGCCACGGACGGCCGCCCGCTGAGCAACCCGTCGTAGCCGGTCAGCGCCTCGTCGACGACGATGCCGCCGTCGGCGCCGATGTGATACTCGCGCAGCTCCTTGCTGTGGTCGCTGGCGCGGACCTTCACGACCGTCATCGCGCGCCGCAGCTGGCCGTCGAGCTCGAGGTAGCGCTGGACGATGATCGCGTCGGTCAGGAACGCGATGCCCTGGGGGCTGAACCGCAGCGCGCCGTAGTTGTCCTCCAGCTCGACCGTCGCCATGACGGTGACGCCGAGCCCGGTCAGCGCGCCCATCATCCGGTACAGCGACTCGCGGAAGTCGGCGCGGAAGGTCGGCGCCAGCGCCAGCTCCAGGCCGGACAGCGAGTCGATCACCGCGCGCTTGGCGCCGACCCGCTGCACCGCGTCGCGTAGCTCGAGCAGCGTCTCGTCGATCGAGAGGTCGAGCGGCCGCAGGTAGACCACCTCCAGCTTCTTGTCCTTCACCATCTGCTCGAACTCGACGCCGCGCGGGCTGGTCTGCAGATAGTCGTTCGGGCGCTTCTCGAAGATCGCGACCACGCCGTTCTCGCCGTGCTTGCTGCCCTCGACGATGAACTGGTTGGACAGCACGGTCTTGCCCGAGCCCGACGGGCCGGCGATCAGGACCGAGTAGCCCCGGGGGATGCCGCCGTTGAGCATCGCGTCGAGGTCGGCGATGCCGGTCGACAGCCGATGATCGAGCGGCCGATCGGTCTTGAGCTCGGGCGGCTTGAGGAGCCGCGGGAACACGCTGATCCCGACGTCCGAGATCCGGACGGTGTGCAGGCCCGGGATCTGGCCCTGGCCGCGCATCTTCACGACCTGCAGCTTGCGGACGACCGAGTTGTGATCGACCGCCTGGTACAGCCGCAGGAGGCCGTCGGCGACGGTGAACACCGCGCTGTCTTGCTCGGCGTCGCCGTACTCGCCGATGAGGAACGTCGTGGCCTCGCAGCTGGTGAGCAGGTTCGCGATCTGCTGCATGAAGCCCTGCAGCTCGGCCTCGCCGGTCACGACGCCGAGCGCCTTGCGGACCAGCGCCCGGAACGAGTCGACGACGACCAAGGCCGGGCTCGACGCGTCGACCTCGCGGGTGATGTGCTCGAGCACCTCGGCCAGCCCGCCGTCGAACGCCTGGGACCCGAGGTGGATGAACTTGATCGAGTCGCCGACCTGGTTGTGGTCGAAGAACCGGAACTGCTGCTGGTAGCGGAGCATCTTGATCGGCGGCTCGCCGACGATGCTGAAGTAGACCGCCGGGCGCGCGCGCGAGGCGTTGGCGAACATGATCTGGTGGGCGAGCGTGGTCTTGCCGCACCCGGGCGTGCCGGCGATCAGGTTGAAGGAGAACTCGGGGAAGCCGCCGCCAAGCACCTCGTCGAGGCCAGGGACACCAGAGCTCAGCGTGCGAATCGAAACTGCGTCGGTCATGTGGTCTTCTCCTCGGGAGCCGGCTCCGCCTGGTCGAGCCCTTGCCAGGTCCCGCGGATGATCTGCGTGGTGAGTCGCTGTCCGATGAACAGCGCGAGCAGCTCGAAGAACGTGCCGAACAAGCTGGCGGCGGTGTCGAGCGCGACCGCGGCCGGCTGGCCGTCGAGACACGCGCGCAGCCGCGCCGAGGTCTCGAGGTGCTGGGGATCGAGCAGGCACGCGAACGAGCCCGCCGACAGCTTGGCGCTGCGCAGCATGAGCGCGCGAACGCCCGACACCCCGAGCAGGGGGCCGAGCAGCTCGAACGACTTGTCGTAGACCCGCGCCGCGGCGTCCGGAATCAAGCCGCTCCCCGCCTCAAGCGCCAACAGACGCCTGGCCCACTGTGCTTGAGCGGGGCTGGGCCTGTTCATTGGGTTTTCTGGTGCGACGACTCGTGGTCAGCCTCGGTCTACCACGTAAATCGATGACGCCACAGGGCGCGCCTCACTTCGCGCGCAACGATCGCGCGACGTGATCGATCACGCCGGGCAACGCCGCCGCGTTGGTCTCGGGCGTGCGCGCACCGAGCAGCACGACCTTGCCGTTGACGAAGATCAAGTAGTCGCGCGTCACGAACCGGGTGCCGTTGTCGAAGCTGCCCTCGACTCGCGCCGCGACGTGGCCGCCGACGGTGCCCTTGGTCGTCGCCTTGGCGGCGTACTTCGGGGCGTCGCGCTGCTGCACGGCGTCGTAGGACGCCAGGTAGTCGTCGATCGCGTCGGGGCCGACGCCGCTCTGGGCTTGCAGCATGATCACCGTGCCGTCCTTGCCCTGGACCTGATCGTCGACGACCGCCCAGGCGTCGCCGTCGGGCACCTCGAGGGAGCCGTAGGGTCGCTCG
>JAYTAJ010001214.1:0-5792 GCA_043737575.1 Myxococcales bacterium
AGCGCGACCAGCACCGCGCCGTGGATCTCGTGCGCGGCGGCGTCGCGTGGCGTCAGCGCGACCGCGCGCGCGGCGGCGATGCGGGCCCCGGTCGGATCGCCTTGTTGCAACCGCGCGACCGCGAGGTAGCGATGCCCGAGCGGGTGATCGGGATCGATCGCGAGGGCCTGGCGCGCGGCGGCCTCGGCGGCGATCGCGTCGCCGGCCCGCGCCCGATCACCGGCCGCGGCGGCCAGCGCGTCGGCCTCGGTCACGCGGTGACCGGAGCGACCGTGACCGGGACGCCGTTGAACGCCGCGTTGCCGGTCGGCGCGTCGTAGCGCGCGTCGTCGGACACCAGGTTGACGTTGACGCCGGCGTGGGCGCGCGCGACGTCCATGCGCACGCCCGGCAGATCGTGGCCGAAGCCGTGAGGCAACGACACCACGCCCGGCCGCAGCTCGTCGCTGATCTCGACCGGCGCGACGATCGAACCGGCGCGGCTGGTGATGCGCGCGTCACCGCCGTCGACGAGGCCGTGCCGCGCGGCGTCGGCGGCGCACACCCGCAGCGTGCAGCGCGGCGGTCCCTTGATCAGCGGCACCAGGTTGTGCATCCACGAGTTGTTGCTGCGCAGATCGCGGCGGCCGATCAGCACCAGGTCGGGCATCGGCGCGGACAGCGCGGCCTCGAGGCGCGCGACGTCGGCGGTGCACAGCGCGGGCGCGAGATCGATCAGGCCGTCGGCGGTGCGGATCACGTCGGGCAGCCGCGGCACCAGCGGGCCGAGATCGACGCCGTGGGGCTGGGCCAGGAGCGCGTCGAGGGTGAGGCCGTCGGGCCGCGCGCCGAAGCCGTCGCCGTAGGGCCCGAGCCGCACCAGCGCGTCGACGACCCGGCCGGGGCCGCCGCGGTCGCCGAGGATCGCGAGGGCACCGGCCACGTCGACCGTCGCGGGCGTCCCCGCCTCGGCGAGCTCGGCCAGCTCGCGGGTCACCAGCTCGCGCACCACGGCGTCGTCGGCCATCGCCAGCGGCGCTGCCGCCAGGCCCATGAGGCCCTTCGCCAGCGTCAGCAAGATCTCCCACTCGGCGGGCTGGCCCGGCGCGGGCGCGAACGCGGGCGGCGAGTACTTCGCGACGTTGCGGATCGCGAGCTGGTAGAGCGCCAGATCGTAGTGGGCGCGCTCGAGCGGCGACGGCGGCGGCAGGATCACGTCGGCCAGCCGCGTCGTCGCGTTGACGTAGGGATCGATCGCCACCCGGAAGTCGAGGCCGGCGACCGCGTCGGTGAGCCGCCCCGCCCCGGGCGCCGACACCAGCGGATTGCCCGCGATCGTGATCAGCGCGCGGACGTCGCCGCTGCCGAGCTCGTCGGCGAGCGCGGTCACCGGCAGCTCGCCGAACATCTCGGGCAGGCCGCGGGCGCGGCTGTGGTGGCGTCCGAACCGCGCGGCGCCGCGACGGCGGTGGCGGCCGGTCATCGCCGCGGGGGTCGTGAACATCGCGCCGCCCACCCGATCGAGGTTGCCGGTCAGCACGTTCACCAGATCGACCGCCCAGCTCGCGAGGGTGCCGAACTCCTGGCAGGTCGTGCCAATGCGGCCGTAGCACGCCGCCGACCGCGCCATCGCGTGGTTGCGCGCGACCCGACGGATCACCGCGGCGTCGAGGCCGACCCGGGCCGCGACCCGCTCGGGCGCGAACCGCGCCGCGATGGCGCGGACCTCGTCGAGGCCGCGCACCCGATCGGTCGCGGCGCCGAGCGTCACCAGCTGCTCGGCGAACAGGACGTGGACGATCGCGAGCAAGAACGCCGCGTCGCCGCCCGGCCGGATCGCGAGGTGCAGATCGGCGCGCGCCGCGGTCTCGGTGCGGCGCGGATCGACCACGACGATCGATCCGCCGCGGGCACGGATCGCGTCGAGCCGCGCCTTCACGTCGGGCGCGGTCATCAGGCTGCCGTTGGACGCCAGCGGGTTGGCGCCGAGCATCAGCAGGTGATCGGTGCGATCGAGATCCGGAATCGGGATCGTCAGCCCGCCGCCGAACATCAGCGCCGCGGTGACCATCTTCGGCAGCTGATCGGCGGAGCTGGCGCTGTAGCGCTGCCGGGTGCCGAGGGCGCGCACCAGGGCCGGGCCGTAGACCAGCGCGTCGAGGCTGTGGGCCGACGGGTTGCCGAGGTAGATCGCGATCGCGTCGGCGCCGTGGTCGCGCTTGATCGCGCCGAGCCGATCGATCACCGCCGCGAACGCGTCGTCCCAGCTGGCCGGCCGCAGCTCGCCGCCCTGGCGCACCAGCGGTCCGCGCAGCCGATCGGGATCGTCGTGCAGCGCCTTCAGGCCGTAGGCCTTGGGGCACAGGTAGCCGCGCGAGAACGCATCGTCGGGATCGCCGCGCACGCCGCGGACCTCGCGGCCGTCGAGGTCGAGCACCAGCCCGCAGGTCGCCTCGCACAGGGGACAGGTCCGGACGTGCCGCGTCATCGCGGCCTCGCCAGCCACGCGACCGCGGCCGCGCGCTCGTCGGTGAACCCGGCCCCCAGCTCGCTCCACGCCGCGATCGCGCGCTCGGCGAGCTGCCGGGCTCGCGGACGCTCACCGCTCGCCGCGACCAGCGCCTGCGCCAGCGCAAACTCCGCCTCGGCCAGCTCGTTGCGATCGAGCTCGACGCCGGTGCGGCGGGTGACCGCCTGCTCGAGCCAGGTCACCGCGACCCCGGCTCGACCGCGCGCCAGCTCGGCCTGACCGAGGCCGTACCAGACGTGGGCCATGACCACGTGGTCGTCGCCGAACGCCTTGGCGATGATGCGGCCGGCGCGCTGGAACGCGGCGATCGCGGCGACGTGACGGCCGGCGATGCGCAGCGCCTCGCCGTAGTTGATGAGCCCGATGCCGACGTTCGGGTGCTCGGCGCCGAGGCTGCGCTCGAAGATGCCGAGCGCGCGCTCGTGGTAGCCGAGCGCGACCGCGAGCTGGCCGGCGTTCTTCGCCTCGATCGCGCTGTTGACCAGCGAGATGCCGAGATCGGGATGATCCTTCGGCAGGATGCGCTCGCGGATCGCCAACAGCTCCTGGTTGATCGCGAGCGCGGCCGCGTGATCGCCGAGGTGGCTGTAGGCGCCGCCGAGATCCGACATCGCGGCGAGGGTATCGGGGTGCTCGGGGCCGCGCGCCTGCTTGAAGATCGCGACCGCGCGCAGGAGGTGATCGCGGCCCGACGCCGCGTCGCCGCCCTTGTTCTCGCACACGCCGAGCGCCTCGAGGCTGGTCGCGACGCCGGGGTGATCGGGGCCGAGCACGCGCTCGCGCGCCGCCAGGATCTCGCGCTGGGCGTCGCGGCACTTCGCGAACTCGCCGCGGAAGTAGAGCTGGTTGGCGCGGTTGGTGCGGAGCGACAGCACCTTCGGGTGATCGGCGCCGATGGTCTCGGTCCACGACGCGATCAGCTGATCGAACAGCTGCTCGGCGCGGGTGTGGTCGCCGAGATCCGATCGCACCAGCGCCAGCTCGCCCTGGAGCTCGCGGCGATCGTCGCCGATCAGCGCCGGTTCGGCGAGCAGCGCCTCGAGCGGCTCGACCGCGGCCGCCGGCTCGCCGCGGCCGCGCGCCAGCTCGGCCCGCGAGTGGATCAGCTCGACCCGCTTGCGCAGCGGCGCGCCGAGCGCGTCGACCGCGGCGCCCGCGAGCTGGCTCCACGACTCGGCCGCGGGGTAGTCGGCGCGGACCTCGCTGTCGAGGAACAGCAGCGCCAGGTAGGCCTCGGCCAGGCGCGCGCGATCGCTGCCGCGGGTGGCGGCGGCGGCGGCCTCGACCAGATCCTTGCGCGCGGCGTCGTGATCGCCCGACACCCGCGCCAGCCGGGCCCGGACGATCCGGACCTCGGCCTGGGTCGGCGCGTAGCCGAGGCGATCGGCGTCGGCGACCGCGGCGTCGACCGCGGTGCGAGCCTCGGCGGGCACGCTGCCCGCGGCGTGAGGGTCGAGGGTGGCGTCGACCGCGGCGATGCGCCGCTCGAGGTCGACCAGCTCGCGCGCCGCGGTGGGATCGCTCGGGCGCGGGCGCTTGCCGGCCAGCACCTCGAGATCGGCGCAGCCCTCGAGCGACGGCAGGCCGACCATCACCTGATCGATCCGCTCGAGCAGCGCGCGATCGGCGTGGCTCAGCACCTCGACCAGCCCGATCGCGCGGTGCTGGCGCGCGCCGAGGCAGGCCTGGCGCTGCTCGTCCACGGTCGGGGTCTGGGTGTGGCGCTCGCGGGTGTCGCGGCAGGTCGAGATCCGCTGCGCTCGCAGCTCGGCCTCGAACGCCGACAGCCGCTGATCGACGAAGCCGAACGCATCGGCGGCGAACGCGGCCTGGGTCGCGGTGAACGCGGCCTGCACCGCGCCGCGCCGCGCCGACCACGGATCGGCGCTGGCGGCCGCGGACCCGCACGGCCCGGCCTCACGGCCTCCCGCGGCCAGCGCGATCGCCGCGCCGCCGCCCACCACCATCACCACCGCGCCGACCGCGATCAGCCGCCGCTGCGGCCGCGCCGCCTGCTCGATCGCGGCGAGCAGCGCGTCGAGCGTGGGCCAGCGCTCGGCGGCGACGAACCCGAGGCCACGCACCAGCACGCGGTTGATCCGCGACGGCACCGCGGGGTTGCGCGGCGGCTGGCGCTGGCCGCGCTGGATCTCGACGAGCCGCTTCGCCATCTCGAGCGCCGCGAACGGCGACTCGCCGTGCAGCGCCTGCCACAGCGACACGCAGAACGCGAACTGATCGGCGGCGGCCTCGATCACGCCGCCGGTCATCTGCTCGGGCGCCATGTACATCGGCGTCCCCATCACCGAGCCGGCCTCGGTCAGATCCGACGCCAGGAGCTCGCCGGTCGTGCGGTACCGGCCCGAGGTCGAGGTCGTGCTGCTCGGCTCGATCGCGGTCGCGCGGGTCGGTGCTCGCATCGGCGCGGCTCCCGCGGCGCGGACCAGGCCGAAGTCGGTGACGCGGAGCCGGCCGTCGGTGCCGACCAGGACGTTGTCGGGCTTGAAGTCGCGGTGGACCAGCCCCGCGGCGTGGGCGGCGGCGAGGCCGCGCCCGGCCTGGAGATAGGCGGCGATCAGCTCGGGCCAGATCCGATCGCGCTGCCACTCGCGCAGGGTGCCGCCGGTCGACAGCTCCATCGCGACGAAGATGTCGTCGCCCGCGACGCCGACGTCGAACACGCTGACCACGTTCGGGTGGGCCAGCCGCGCCAGCGCCTGGGCCTCGCGCTGCAAGCGGGCCTTGCCCTCGCTGCCCTCGACCGCCGCGGTGCGCAAGAGCTTGATCGCGACCCGGCGATCGAGCTCGGGATCGAACGCGGCGTAGACCACGCCCATGCCGCCGCGGCCGAGCTCGTCCTCGAGCAGGTAGCGCCCGACCTGGGTGCCGACCCGCATCGCGGGCGACGACGGCCCGCCGCCGGCGTCCTTGGCCGGCAGCGTGTCGCCGGTATCGAACTCGGCGCGACCGCGGCCGAGGTCGCGCGTGCGCTCGTCGTCGTTCACGCGCCGATGCTACCGCGTCTGGCGGCGATCCAGATCGGCCACGAGCACCTGCATCAGCGCGGCGCACTCGAGCGCGTCGGTCAGCTCGTCGAGGGCGATCGCGGGCAGCGTGATCGTTTCGCCGGATCGCGCGATCCGCCCGAGGGCGAGCTGGAGGTTCGCGATCACCACTGACAACGGATTGCTCAGATCGTGGACGAAGGTCCGCATCGGCTCGGCGCTGACTTCGCGCAGGCTCACCACCGCGCCGCCGGCCGCGATCGCCAGCGGCGCGATCC
>JAYTAJ010001215.1:0-5783 GCA_043737575.1 Myxococcales bacterium
TGGGTCAGCGCGCCGTCGCCCTTGCCGAACAGCCGATCGATGGTGTCGACCAGCTCGACGAACTGCTCGAAGGGATACCAGCGCGCCACCGCGATGCCCTCGCGCACCGCCGCCGCGAGCGCCGGCGACGCCTGCGCGCACACCCGATCGAGCCCATCCTGGCCGTGGTTGAGGCCGACCCAGCTCACGCGGGTTGCGAGCGCGCTTCCCTTCACGTTCGCCACGTCTTTAGTATACACGTCCCCGTGATCGATCCTCTCGCGCGTCTGGAACAGCTCGAGCGTCAGGCCGCCCTCGGCGGCGGCCAAGCTCGCATCGACAAGCAGCACGAAGCCGGCAAGCTCACCGCGCGCGAGCGGATCGCGGCGCTGCTCGACGACGGCAGCTTCGTCGAGATGGATCGCTTCGTCACCCACCGCTGCGCCGACTTCGGCATGCAGGAGCAGAAGGTGCTCGGCGACGGCGTCGTCACCGGGACCGGCACCGTCGGCGGCCGGCCGATCTGCGTCTTCGCGCAGGACTTCACCGTGTTCGGTGGCTCGCTGTCGGGCGCGTACGCCGCGAAGATCTGCAAGGTGATGGACCTGGCGATGAAGATCGGCTGTCCGGTCATCGGCCTCAACGACTCGGGCGGCGCCCGCATCCAGGAGGGCGTCGAGTCGCTGGCCGGCTACGCCGAGATCTTCACGCGCAACGTGCTGTCGTCGGGGGTGGTGCCGCAGATCTCGGCCATCCTCGGGCCGTGCGCCGGCGGCGCGGTGTACTCGCCCGCGATCACCGACTTCATCCTCATGGTCGAGGGCACGTCGTACATGTTCATCACCGGTCCAGAGGTGATCCGGACCGTGACCCACGAAGAGGTGACCAAGGAGCAGCTCGGCGGCGCCAAGAGCCACGCCGCCAAGAGCGGCGTCGCCCACTTCGCCGAGACCGACGAGCTGGCCTGCCTGCAGCGCATCCGCGAGCTGCTGTCGTTCATGCCCGGCAACAACACCGAGGATCCGCCGATCCAGGCGTCGAGCGATCCGATCGATCGCGCCGACGCCGCCCTCGACACCCTGGTGCCGCTCGACGCCAACCGCCCCTACGACATGCGCCAGCTGGTCGGTGGCGTCGTCGACGACGGTCACTTCGTCGAGGTCCACAAGGACTACGCCAAGAACATCCTGTGCGGCTTCGCGCGGCTCGGCGGCCGCCCGGTCGGCGTCGTCGCCAACCAGCCCAAGCACCTCGCCGGCTGCCTCGACATCGACGCGTCGGTCAAGGCCGCGCGCTTCGTCCGCTTCTGCGACTGCTTCAACATCCCGCTGGTGACGTTCGTCGACGTGCCCGGCTTCCTGCCCGGCACGACGCAGGAGTTCGGCGGCATCATCAAGCACGGCGCCAAGCTGCTCTACGCGTTCGCCGAGGCGACCGTCCCGAAGATCACCGTCATCACCCGCAAGGCCTACGGCGGCGCCTACGACGTCATGGCGTCCAAGCACATCCGCGCCGACGTCAACCTCGCGTTCCCCGCCGCCGAGATCGCGGTGATGGGCCCCGACGGCGCGGTCAACATCATCTACCGCGGCCAGCTCGACAAGATCGCCGACGACACCGAGCGCGCCGCCGCCCGGGCCCGCTTCGTCGACGAGTACCGCACCAACTTCGCCAACCCGTACAAGGCCGCCGCCCTCGGCTACATCGACGAGATCATCCGCCCCCGCGAGACCCGCGGCGCCCTCATCCGCTCGCTGCGCCTCCTCGCCAACAAGCGCCAGACCAACCCGCCGCGCAAGCACGGCAACATCCCGCTGTAGCCGCTACGTCATCGCGGCGATGATACGCTCGCGCCGGCCATGACTCGATCCGTCAATGCGCTCGGCGTCGTCGTGCTCGTCATTGCAGCCGCGGGCTGCGCCACCGCTGGATCGGGCGAGCCGAGCGACGCGGCGATCGAGTCGCCGATCGACGCGCGCGGTGACGGTGCGGCGCTGCCGATCGATGCGCCGCCGACGCCGACCTTCGCGCTGACGACGGTGATCAGTGGCAATGGCTCGATCTTGTCGTCGCCGCCGGGCATCGGGTGCGGCAGCGACTGCACCGAGAGCTACCCGGCCGGGACGGTCGTCACGCTCACCGCGACGCCCGCGGTCGGCGCGGCGTTCACCAGCTGGAGCGGCGGCGGCTGCTCGGGCACCGGCCCGTGCGTGGTCACGATCACCGCGGCGACGACGATCACCGCGACGTTCGCGGTTGGCGTGTGCGACGGCTTCGCGACCGCGAATTCGACGACGATCCCGGGTTGGACCGAACGCGCGGGCGACTGGTTCATCGACGGCCAGCGCCTGCGCAACAGCACGACCGCAAGCTTCTACGCCAACGTCGCGACGATGGACGGCAGCACGCAGACCAACGGCTGCGCTCGGCTGAGCGCGGCGCAGACCCCGCCGGGCAGCACCCAGTCGGTCGGCGCGGTGCTGCGGTGGACGCCGGCCGGCTACGTCGTCGCGCTGGTGCAGGACAACACCAACGCCGGCGTCTTCAACACCCTCTACATCTACGAGTTTCCGTCGGCGGCAGCGCTGCTGTCGATGAGCGGCCAGGCGTTCGGCACGACCCCCAACCTCGAGGCCTGCGTCAACGGCGCGACGGTGACGGTGCGCGTCGACGCCGATCAGAACGGCGTCTACGAGACCACGGGAACCGGGACGACGACGATCGCGGGCGCAGGTCTGACCGGGGTGATGACCCACACGTTCACCCACCACCCGTTCGTCGACAACTTCTGCTGGAGTCCGTGACTGGTGTAGGATCGTCACGTCTTCCGTGCAGCTCGCCCGGCGGACGACGTAGGCAGACAGCATGACCGTGGGGGCTTCATGTTTCGCGCAGCATTTCTGATCGCGATCTCGTGTGTCGTGGGCGTGGCCGCGTGTGGCGAGGTGTCGACCACCCCCACCGATGCACCCGCGGTCGAGAACTTCCTGCTCACGGTCGCGATCAGCGGCGGTGGCACCGGCGCGGTGGCGTCGGCGCCGGCCGGGATCACCTGCGGCAGCGACTGCACCGAGTCGTATCCGCAAGGCACGGTGGTGACGCTCACCGCGACGCCGGGCAGCGGCTCGACGTTCATGGGCTGGAGCGGGGGCGGCTGCACGGGCACCGGCACGTGCGCGGTCACGCTGACCGCCGCGACCACGGTCACCGCGACGTTCGTCCTCGACAACTCGCTGACCGTCACGCTGGCGGGCGGCGGCACCGGTGGGGTCACCTCGAGCCCGGCCGGCATCGACTGCGGCGCCGACTGCACCGAGGTCTACCCGGCCGCCACGGTCGTGACGCTCACCGCGACGGCGACCGGCGCGTCGGCGTTCGCCGGCTGGAGCGGCGGCGGCTGCGCCGGCACCGGCAGCTGCGTGGTCACGCTCGACGACGCGGTGATGGTCACCGCGACCTTCCCGCTCAACCAGTTCTTGCTGTCGGTGGTCGTCACCGGCACCGGCGCCGGCACCGTCAGCTCGGCACCGGCGGGCATCGACTGCGGCACCGACTGCAGCGAGCCGTACGACACCGGCACCGTGGTCACGCTCACCGCGACGCCGACCGCGGGCTCGACGTTCACCGGCTGGTCGGGCGGCGGCTGCAGCGGCACCGGCGCTTGCACCACGACGGTCACCACCGCGACCGCGGTCGCGGCGACGTTCACGCTCGGCACCAATCTCCTCACGGTCGCGCGCACGGGCACGGGCGCCGGCAACGTCACGTCGTCGCCGACCGGCATCAACTGCGGCGCCGACTGCACCGAGAGCTATTCGTTCGGAACCGTGGTCACGCTGGCGGCGACGCCGACCGCGGGCTCGACCTTCGCGGGCTGGAGCGGCGGCGGCTGCTCGGGTGCCGGGTCGTGCGTGGTGACGGTCACCGCTGCGACGTCGGTCACCGCGACCTTCACGCTCACCCAGCACACGCTCACCGTCGCCCGCATCGGCAACGGCAACGGCACCGTGGTGTCGAGCCCGGCCGGCATCAACTGCGGCGCCGACTGCACCGAGACCTACAACTTCGGCACGACGGTCGTGCTCACCGCCACGCCGAGCGCGGGCTCGACGTTCGCGGGTTGGAGCGGCGGCGGCTGCACCGGCACCGGCACCTGCTCGACGACGATCACCGCGGCCACCACGGTGACGCCGACGTTCTCGCTCACGACCCACGCGCTGACGGTCGCGCGCAACGGCACCGGCAGTGGCACCGTGACCTCGGCGCCGACCGGCATCAACTGCGGCACCGACTGCACCGAGCCGTTCACCTTCGGCACGACCGTCGTGCTCACCGCGACGCCCGCGGCCGGCTCGGCGTTCACCGGCTGGAGCGGCGGCGGCTGCACCGGCACCGGCACCTGCTCGACGACGATCACCGCGGCGACGACGGTCACCGCGACCTTCACGCAGGTGCAGTTCCCGCTGACCGTGACGCGCGCGGGCGCGGGCACGGGCACCGTCACCTCGGCGCCAGCCGGCATCACCTGCGGCAACGACTGCAGCGAGTCGTACGCGAGCGGCACCGTGGTCGTGCTCACCGCGACGCCCGCGGCGGGCTCGTCGTTCACCGGCTGGAGCGGCGGCGGCTGCACCGGCACCGGCACCTGCTCGACGACGATCACCGCCGCCGTCACCATCACCGCGACGTTCACCCTCGGCGGCTGCGACACCTTCACGACCGGGAACACGACGACGATCCCGAACTGGACCGAGCGCGCGGGCGACTGGCTCATCGAGGGCCAGCGGCTGCGCAACAGCGTGACCGCGAACTTCTACGCCAACGTCATCACGATGAACGGCAGCACCCAGGGCAACGGCTGCGGCCGGCTGCGCGCGGCGCAGACGCCGCCCAGCAGCGTCCAGTCCGTCGGTGTGGTGCTGCGCTGGACCGCACCGATGAGCTACGTCGTCGCGCTGGTGCAGGAGAACGCCGGCGGCACCTTCGACACGCTGTACATCTACGAGTTCCCGGCGGGCACCTCGCTCGCGACGGTGACGGGGCTGGCGCTGGGCCCGACGCCTGCGATCGAGGCGTGCGTCACGGGCTCGACCGTCACGCTGCGCGCGGACGCGGCGGCTGACGGCGTGTACGAGCACGTCATCACGGGCACGACGTCCATCGCCGCGCCGGGCCTGACCGGCGTGATGACCCACTCCTTCACCAACCACCCGTTCGTCGACAACTTCTGCTGGGGACCGTGAGACGGTAAGCTGCGCGGGTGCGTCGATCGCTGGCCGGTTGTCTCGCGCTCGCGATCGTCGTTCTGGCGGGTGGATGTCCAGCGACGGCGCGGCGCGGGCCGCTGCCGCCGCTGCCGGTCGACGCCTACGAGCACTACCTGCGCGGGCGGGCGGCGTTCTTCGAGGCCGACTACGAGGCCGCGCTCGCCGAGCTCGAGCTCGCGGCGGTGGCGGCGCCCGGCGAGGCCGGCATCGCGATCGCGCGGGCCGAGGCGATGTCGCGGCTGGGGCGACGGGTCGATGCGGTCGACGCGATCGCGGCGGTCGTCACGCGGTGGCCGCGGTCGCCCGAGGCGTGGCTGGCCGCGGGCGAGCTGCGCGCGAGCGCGGGCGAGGCGGCGGCGGCGATCGTCGCGTTCCGGCGCGCGGTCGAGCTCGACGCAGAGCTGACCGCGGCGTACCTCGGGCTGGCGGCAGCGCAGACCCAGGCCGGCAAGCCGGTCGAGGCCGAGGCCACCTACCGCGCGCTGGTGCGGCGTCTGCCGGCCGAGTCCGAGGGCCACTGGCGCCTCGCGCAGATCG
>JAYTAJ010001216.1:0-5781 GCA_043737575.1 Myxococcales bacterium
GCGTCGAGCAGCCGTCGCCGCCCGGACACCGCAGCACCAGGCGATCGCCGCGGTAGATCCACAGCTCGCCCGCGCCCGCGAACGACGCGCGGATCGTGAGGCGCTGGCCGATCGCGACCGCGCCGGTCGAGCGCCGCGCGCCGTCGGTCTCGCCGACGGTGAACGCCAGGTTGGAGCCGATCGCGGGCGCCGCGCCCGGCCGCGCCAGGACCACCACCGCCGCGGCCAGCCCGGCCGACAGCGCCACCGCGACGATGGCGCCTCGGGCCGCACCGCGCCGGACACGCGCGGCCCGCGCCCGGCGCTGCTCGTCGCTGGCTCGATCGACCTCGTCGAGCACCGCCGCGCGCCACGCGTCGCTGCCGCTCGACTGCTCGGGGAGCGCGGCGATCGCCTGCCCCAGCCGTGCGTAGAGGGCAGCCCGGGGATGATCGCTCACCTCGCCTCGCTCCCGCCCCTCGATCCAGGCGATGTCATCTTCCCGTTCGCTCACAGCTCGATCCCTTTCGCTTCGAGACACTCGCGCAGCGCGGGCTCGGCCCGAGCGACACGAGCTTGGAGGGTGTTGGCCTTGACGCCGAGGCGCTCGGCCATCTCCTCGTACGACAGCTCGCTGCCATGGCGGAGCAGCACGGTGATGCGGACCTCGTCGGGCAGGCGGCCCAGGCAATCCTCGAGGGCGCGGGTCAGCTCGGAGTGCGACGCCAGATCGATCGGGTTCGGCCAATTCGTCGGCACGGGCTCGGTCGCGGCCGAGCCCAGCTCGTCGAACGACTCATGGCGCGCCGCGCGGACTCGCCGCCGCCCCTCGTCGAGGCAGCGGTGGCTGGCGATCCCGAACAACCAGGTGCGGAACGACGACCGGCCGTTGAACCGCTCGAGATCGCGGCACGCCTCGAGGAACACCTTCTGGCGGACGTCGGCCGCGACCTCGCGATCACGCAGCATCCGCAGACAGAACGAGAACACCGCGTCGCCGTAGGCGTCGATCAGCGCGCCGACCGCCTCCCGTCGAGCGCCCCGGGCCATCAGCGCCAAGATCGCGGCGTCATCCACCTTGCCATTCGTTGCCATCGACAACCGCGTCGCGCGGTTGCGCGCCAGTCTGCCACAAACCACGGATCGCCGCGCGCGCCGGGTCCGAGCGCTGGTGGAGATGACCCGGCAATGCACGAACCTGGGGCGTTCGATCGCCGTGAATCATGACGTCTATCGATAGACCACCCCTGCGGGAGGAAGGCCGGCTGCGACGAGCTGCGACGCTTGCTGAGCGAGGCGCGCGCGGGTCAGCTCGATCGCGGCGCTCGCTTGATCGGCGACGACGAAGTGGCGACCGAGGCGCTGCGCCGCGGCGGCGGTGGTGCCGGCCCCGACGAACCAGTCGGCGACGCGATCGCCCGGCGCGGTGACCGCGGCGACGATGCGCTCGATCAGGCGCTGCGGCTTCTGTGACGGCCACCCGGTGCGCTCGCGATCGGAGCGATTGAGCGTCTCGATGTCGGTCCACCAGTCCTCGGGGATCTTCCCAGCCGCGATCGGGTAGCGGTAGATCCTGCCGGTCTTGCGATCGACCTTCACCTGGACCTCCTGTCCGTCGGCGTCGCGCTCGACCTTCATGTGCGAGCCGGCTCGCCGCGGCACGCTGACCTGATCGGGGAAGAACGCCCAGTCGCGGCTGCGCCCGTACCACAGGATGGTGTCGTGCTTGCGGCCGAAGCCGCGGCGACTCTTGCCGCCGACCGCGTAGCACCAGATGATCTCGCCCGCGAAGCAGTCGACGCCGAACAGCCGATCGAGCTCGACCTTGACGTGATGCACCGCGCGCCAGTCGAGGTGGACGAACAGCGAGCCGGTCGGCGCCAGGGCGTCGCGGCTGGCCTCGAGCCACGGGGTGAGCCACGCGACGTGGTCGGCAGGATCGGCGTAGGCGCCGGCCTTGCCGCGCTGGGCCCGACCGGTGCCGAACGGCGGATCGATGTAGACCAGCGCGAGCCCGGCGCCCGCATGGGCGCGCGCGATCGGCAGGCTGTCGCCGTGGATCACGAGGTCGTCGGCGGGCGACGACGGCAGCGCCAGCGACATCTGGTCCATCGCGGGCGACCGTACACCGGCGACGCTGCTACGATGGTGATCGTGCAGTTCGGTCGGTGGTATCCGCTCGCGCTCGCCGCCGATCACGCGCCGGCCGGGCCCGGGGTGTTCCAGGTCCGGACCCGGCTCGGGCTGGTCGAGTACCCGCGCGGCAAGAGCGCGATGGTCCACTACGGCGCCGCCGCCGACGTCCGCGCCGCCGCCGACGCGCTGGCCCGCGCCCACCCGGCCGCCGATCTGCTGTGTCGCCACCTGATCGATCTCGACGACGACGACGCCGCGACGACGATCGCCCACAAGCTGGTCCGCGACTTCACCGCGCGGTTCGGTCGCGCGCCGGGCGTGCCATGAAGCTGGTCGACACCGACATCGCCGATCCCGAGATCCCGCCGACGCCACCGCCGCGGCCGCGGTTCGACAAGCGCCGCGTGTCGGTATCGTTCCTGCTCACCGCCGCGGTGCTGATCGGCACGGTCGCGACGATCTTCACCGTCTTCCCGCAGCGCCACAACCAGCTGGTCACCAGCGCGCTCGAGGCTCACAAGCTCGGCGGGCCGTGGGATCTCGACGCCCCCGATCCGAAGACGCTGCGGGCCTGGGCGATCGCCGCGGTCGGCCGCGAGCCGCCGCTACCCGCCGACGCGCCGACGCTGCAGGCGATCGGCGCGCGCACGATCGCGGTCCTGCATCGACCGGCGGCGGTGATCCGCTTCCGGTTCGGCGCCGACGAGCTGACGCTGGTGATCCAGCGCGCCCGCGACGTCCAGCGCCGTCGGGTCCGCCGCCTCGACGGCGAGCTGGTCGCGCTGGCGTGGCGCCACGGGCCGTGGACCTGCGTGCTGATCGGCCCGGCCGCGACCGCGCCGAGCTGGCGCGTGCGGTTCGGCGCGCCCTGATCAGCGCGCGGCGGGTGGCGGCGCCGCGATCGCGACGAAGCTCGCCCACTCGTGGGCGTCGACGCCGCTGGCCGCGAGCTCGAGCTGGGCCTGGCGCAGCGCCTCGGCGGGCGCGGTCGCGCCGCCGCGCCGATAGAACGCCTCGACCAGGCGGCGCGCCGCGGCGTCGTCGACCGAGGTCTGGGTCGAGATCACCAGCTCGGCGCCGGCGTCGAGGAAGCCCGACGCCAGCGAGGTCCAGCCGCCGCGATCGCGGGCCCGGGCCGAGAAGCAGCTCGCGAGCACGACCAGCCGCGGCGCCGGCGTGAGCGCGCCGAGCTCGCGGGCGGTCAGCGCGGCGTCGGCCAGCGGCAGGCGCGGCCCGTCGAGCGACCAGGTGGCGTGGCCGGCGACGTGGAGCAGCGCCGCGCCGCGCGCCGACGCCAGCGCGGCTCGGGTCGCGTCGGCGCCGAGGCGCGGCGTCACGCCGAGCGCGCGGCCGACCGCCTCGGCCTCGAGGCGCGCGCCGGTCAGATCGGCGCCGGGATCGCCGAGGACGACCGCGTGGCTGGCCTGCGATCGCGGCCGCGGATCGGGCGTGATGCGCAGCGATCGCACCAGCGCGGTGCGGGCGATGACGCGCTCGGTGGCGGTCCGCAGCGCGGCGAGCGGGATCGCCGCGAGGTCGCCGATCAGATCGACGTGGATCGCGCGGCCGCGCGGGTCGGGGACGATCGCGGCGCCGAGTTGCTGCCCGATCGCGATCGCCTCGGGATCGTCGGCGAGCAGATCGATCCCGCCGAGCTTCGGCACCACGCCGAGCGCGGCGCCGTCGAGCTGGCCGTCGGTCACCGCGATCCGCCACACCTGATCGTCGCCGCGCACCAGGATCGCCAGCGTCCGGCCGCGCCACGCCTCGACCGTCGCGTCGATCGACGCGCTGGCGTCGGCGCCCTGCTCGTAGCGCAAGATCAGCCCGAGCGCGGTGCGCCAGTCGCCGCGCCGCGCCGCCAGCTCGATCGCGTGCTGGTACGGCTCGACCAGCTTGCCGGCGACGATCGGCGCGAGCAGCCCGCCGTCGCGTCGCAGCTGCTCGACCGCGGCGATCGCCGCGAGGTACGACCGCTCGGCGAGGGCGAGATCGCGATCGAGCACGGCGAGGCGGCCGAGCAGGTCGAGCAGCTGCCAGCGCCACTGGCCGTCGTGGGGCAAGCGCTCGGCGGCGTGGAGCGCGCGCGCCGCGCGGTCGCGATCGCCGCACTCGAGCGCGATCCGCCCGGCCAGGAGCTGCGAGTCGAAGCTGTCGGCCTCGGCCCGCGCCGCGAGGCGGAGGTACGCGAGCGCTTGCGGACAGCGGCCGAGCTCCGACTCGACGAACGCGAGGTTCATCGCCGCGCTGGCCTTGCGATCGACCGCCGTCGCCTCGTGCATCGCGCGCGACAGCGAGACCTTCGCCAGCGCGTAGACCTCGGACTCGACGTGGACCATCCCGAGCTGCAGCATCGCCTCGGCGTGCTCGAACGCCGCCAGCTCGGGGTTCGCGGTCTGCTCGGACCGAGCCGCGACCTCCTGGGCCAGCCGCCGCGCCTCCTGGTAGTCGCCGGCCGCGCGCAGGAGGTTGACGCGACCGAGCTGCGCGAACTGCGGGTCACCGCCGAGCGCCATCGCCAGCACCAGCGCGTCGTCGGCCAGCGCGAACTTGCCGATCGCCTTCGCGGCGCCGGCTTGCAGGTGCGCGCCCTGCGCGATCCACGCCGGCCGCCAGCGCGCGGTGGCGTCGCCGATCAGCAGCGACGCGTACAACAGCGACAATAGCGGCTGCTCGGCCAGGAGCGCCTTGGCGAGGAAGTAGCTCGACGACAACGGATCGCGCAGGCCGCGCCCGACCGCGAGCGCGTCGTCGAGCCGATCGACCTGCAGGTAGGCCTCGGCGAGCAGGAGCCCGCGGTCGTCGGTGCCGCTGGCGAGGTACTCGGCCTCGCACCGCCGCACCGCGCTCGGCCACCGCGCGGCGGCGCTGGCGCGGGCGCAGTCGTCACGCTCGGTCGCGCACCCCGCGACCACGACCGCGACGGCGACGAGCGCGGTCCGCATACCAGCTAGAGCTGCACGCCCTCGAGCTCGTCGTCGACGACCTCGTCCTCGGCGTCGGGCGGCACCCCACCGTCGCGGTCGACGACCCCGGCATCGCCGTCGACGACCCCGGCATCACCGTCGACCTCGGTCGGGATCGCGTTGGGATCGTCGCCCTCGCCGAAGTAGTACTCGTCGCCCATCTGGTTGAGCTTCGCCTGATCCTTCTCGACGTCGGCCTTGGCCTCCTCGGACAGCGCGCCGAGATCGACCCGATTGGCGGTGCCGCCCTGGCTCTGCGACTCGCCGTCCCACGGGAACGACTCGTAGAACGCGACGCCGCGGTTCATGTTGACCAGGCCCTTCGAGCAGGTCGGCACGAACATGAACAGCACCAGCGCCGCGGTGGTGAGCCCGAGGCCGGGCAAGATCGCGCGCGATACCTGACTGAACGGCTTCTTGAACAGCGCCGACGCGACGAACAGGTTGGTCGCGACCGGCGGCATCAGGTAGCCGATCTCCATGTTGACGACGAACACCACGCCGAAGTGGACCGGATCGATGCCGTAGGTCTTCACCGCGATCGGCGCCAGGATCGGCGCGAACACCAGGGTCGCGCTGACCGAGTCCATCAGCGCGCCGACCACGATCAAGAGGATGTTGACGATCAGCATGAAGCCGATCGGCCCGATGTCGTTGTCGGTGAGCAGCGCGGTCAGCGACTCCTCGACGCCGAGCTCGG
>JAYTAJ010001217.1:0-2509 GCA_043737575.1 Myxococcales bacterium
CCGCTCGCGACCCTGGTGGTCGACACCAACGAGTCGCCGCTCGACACCGTCCTGTCGATCGCGGATGCGACCTGCACGCTGCCGCTGGCGTGCGACGACGACAGCGGTCAGCCGGCCGGGCAGTCGCGGATCGAGCTCACCAACGTCGCGGTCGGCGCCTACGCGGTGATCGTCGATGGCTTCTTCCAGGACGAGGGCTCGTACAGCCTCCACGTCGCCGGCACCTACGACGTCGGCGCCGCGTGCGATCCGAGCACGCCGTACTTCACCTGCCCGGCCGGCTACGGCTGCGGCGGGCCGGTCGGGATGACGACGTGCATCCCGGCCGCGTGCAACGACGCGGTCGACGACGACGGCGACGGCCTGCCCGGCTTCCCGACCGACCCCGGCTGCGCCAGCACCAGCGACATCGACGAGGCCGACGACTGCCCGACCGGGCCCAACTGTCCGCAGTGCGCCAACGGCGACGACGACGACGGCGACGGCGACATCGACTATCCGATGGACCTTGGCTGCATCGCCGCGTCGACCACCAGCGAGGACTGCGCCACCCTCGATCCGCTGCGCCCGTTCGTCGCCAACGTCACCGGCCAGACCACCACCGGCCTCGCCAACGACTTCGATCTGACCTGCAGCCCCGACGGCAACGACGAGGTCTGGCGGCTGCGCCTGCTGTCGCCGCTGGCCGAGCTGCGGGTCAACACCCTCGGCTCGTCACTCGACGCCGTCCTCGCGATCAAGCGCGCCGGCTGCGCGACCTTCGAGCTGCAGTGCGACGACGGCTCGCTCGGCAGCGGCGACTCCGAGGTGTTCCTGGTCGACGTCGACGCCGGCGACTACTTCCTCATCATCGACGACCAGGGCAACTCGAGCGGCAGCTACAACCTGAACGTGACCGGCCGCTACGCCGACGGCGCGGCGTGCGATCCGACCTCGACGATCTTCACCTGCAACCCCGGGCTCACCTGCGCCGGGACGACGCCGACCTGCGTGGTCGCCGCCTGCAACGACACCGTCGACGGCGACGGCGACGGCTTCGTCGGCTATCCGACCGATCCCGGCTGCGCCACCACCAGCGACAACGACGAGACCGACGCCTGCCCCAGCGGCCCGGGTTGCCCGGCGTGCAGCGACGACATCGACAACGACCTCGACGGCTTCGTCGACTACCCGAACGATCCGTCGTGCGCCGCGGCGTCGGTGACCAGCGAGCTCGCGGCGTGCGCCAGCGTCGATCCGGTGATCGTGTTCAGCGCCGACGTCGCCGACGGCTCGCTGGTCGGCCGCGCCAACGACGTCGCGCTGTCGTGCTCGTTCTTCGACGGCGGCGACGAGGTCTATCGGGTGTTCGTGACCCAGCCGCTGGTCAGCCTGACCGTCGACACCAACGGCTCCGACAGCGAGACCGCGATCGCGATCCGCGAGGGCAGCTGCAACACCGGCACCGATCTCGCGTGCGGCTGGGGCAACACCAGCAGCTTCGACTCGTCGGCCCAGATCACCAACGTCGCGGTCGGCGAGTACTTCATCCTGATCGACGACACCGAGTCGACCCCGACGACCTACGACCTCCACGTCCGCGGCGTGCTGCCGCCCGGCTCGAGCTGCGCGCCGACGTCGACGTCGTTCGTGTGCGTGACCGGCCACGCCTGCGCGGGCGCCACGCCGACCTGCGTCGTCGCCGCCTGCAACGACGCGATCGACGCCGATGGCGACGGCGACCCCGGCTATCCGACCGACGCCGGCTGCGTCGACGTCAACGACAACGACGAGAGCGACACCTGCCCGACCGGCCCCGGCTGCCCGGCCTGCAGCAACGGCGCCGACGACGATCTCGACACCCGCATCGACTACCCGCTGGACCTCGGCTGCTCGGCGGCGTCGTCGACCAGCGAGGCCGAGTGCCAGGCCGAGACCGATCCGCTGATCAACGTCGCGGTCCCGACCTTCACCGGCACCACCACCGGCGCGACCGACGACTTCGCCGCGATCTGCGGCACGTCGTTCGATCCGATGGCGCCCGACCGCGTCCACTTCCTGAACCTGCGGGTGCCGGTCGCGTCGCTGACCGTCGACACCATCGACTCGACCTACGACACCACGCTGTCGATCACCGATCCGACCTGCGGCATGGTGATCGAGTGCGACGACGACGACGGCGGGTTCGCGACGTCGACGATCACCCGCACCGACGTCGCGGCTGGCGCCTACGGCCTGATCGTCGACGGCTTCTCCGCCGGCGCGGGCCCGTACACGCTGCACGTCCGCGGCACCATCGCCGCGGGTGGTTCGTGCAACGACCCCCTGGTCGCGGCCGGGGTGCTGACCTGCGCGATCGGTACGACCTGTCAGGCCAACGTCTGCGCGCCGTGATTCCGGTCATCCGGCCCCCCTGCCGGCCGTGATACCAACGGGGCCATGCGAACGTGGCTGACGTCGTGCTTCGTCCTCGTGCTCGGGTGCCTGGTGATCGCGTGCTCGGGTGGTGGCGGGGTCGACCCGACCGACG
>JAYTAJ010001218.1:0-2507 GCA_043737575.1 Myxococcales bacterium
CGTCGCGCCACGCCGGCATGGCCGAGGTCGCGACCGGCGTGCTGCACAACGTCGGCAACGTCCTCAACTCGGTGAACGTCGCGGTCGAGCTGATGCGGAGCCGGACCCGTGAGCTGCCGGTGGCGCGGCTGGCGCGGCTCGAGGAGCTGCTGGGCAAGACCGTCGCGGGCGGCGCGATCGATCGCGATCAGCTCGCGCTCGCGACCCGCTACGTCGGCGCGGTGACCCGCTCGCTCGAGCAGAGCCGCGACGAGTCGCTGGCCGCGATCGACGGGCTGCGCGGCCACCTCGACCACATCAAGGCGGTGGTGGCGATGCAGAACGCCTACGCGCGGCCCGGTGGGATCGCCGAGCCGTCGACGGTCGACGCCCTGGTCGCCGAGGCGATCAAGCTCGGCGGGTTGCACGAGCAGCAGCACGCGATCGCGCTGACCGTCGACGCGCCGCCGCGCGCGATCCTGGTCGATCGCCACCGCGTGCTGCAGATCATCGTCAACCTGGTGTCCAACGCCCGCGACGCGGTGCTCGCCGCGCCGACGCCGCCGTCGATCGCGGTGACCGCGGCGATCGTCGACGGCGCGCTGCGGATCGTGGTGGTCGACTCCGGCGTCGGCATCGCCGCCGACGCGATCGATCGCATCTTCGCGGCCGGGTTCACGACCAAGCCACGCGGCCACGGCTACGGGCTGCACTCGTCGGCCCTCGCCGCGGGGCAGCTCGGCGGCACGCTCACGGTCGCCAGCCCCGGGCCCGGCCTCGGCGCGACGTTCACGCTGACGGTGCCAGTCGAGGTCGTCGGCGCCTGAGAACCGCGCTTCGGGTTCGAAGCCTCAGCGCTGACAGCCGGCGTCGCCGGGCGGGCACTGCAGGCGGATGTGGAAGTGATCGGCGTGGTGCGGCTCGTGGCGGACCAGGCCGCCGGCGCCGCGGCCGTCGGGGTACTGGAACAGCCGATCGAGGTACTTCGTGCTGACGCCGCGGTCGCGCGCCCACTCGTACAGCAGGCCCTGCACGCCGTAGTCGAGGAAGATCGCCTGGACGCCGCCGCGATCGTCGGCGGTGCGCGCGAACGCGACCAGCAGATCCCAGGTCGCCGCGAGATCGAGGTTCGCGGCGTCGCCGACGACGAACGCGTCGGGATAGCCCTTGGGCCGCCGCTGGAAGTAGAAGCCGACGTCGACGTCGCGGCCCGACTGGTGCGAGTTGTGCTCCGAGATCGCGCCGCCGCGCTTGGCCGACAGATCACCGATCGCGAGGGTGTGGAGCCGCGGATGGTCGGCGCGCACCGCCGCGACCGCGTCGCGCACGGTGTCGACCAGCCGCCGCGTCCCGTAGGCGCGCTGCGGTCGGCGGATCAGGTAGCCCTTGCCGGCGGCGAGGCGGGTCGGCCGCGCCAGCTTGCCGCGCCACGGCTTGCCCAGGCTCTGGCCGAGGATCAGCGGCGACTCCGACGGTGCCGGCGGGATCGCCTTGGCGACGCGCCGCGCCGGCTGCTTGCCGCACACCGGCACCGCGATCGTCTGGCCGGTCCGGATCTTCGTCGAGCGCAGCTGGTTCTGCCGCTGCACCGCGGCGATCGGACACGCATAGCGATGGGCGATCGCGCCGAGGGTGTCGCCGGGCGCCACCTTCACCCGGGCCAGGATCTCGGCCGACGCCGGCCGAGCCATCGTGACGAGCGCGAACGCTGCGACGAGAAACGATCTGTTCACGCGTGCTCCCGGGTTGGACCGACGATCGTGACGCGCCGCCCGCGCATGATCCAGTTTTTCTTCACGCGCCGTGACCGGCCGCGCAGCGCGCGCGGATCTTGGCGAGGATCGGCACCAGATCCTCGTCGAGCGACTTGGCGAAGTCGCCGCGCGACAGGCGCTTGGCCGCGGCGATCAGCTTGGCCGGCCCACCGCACGCAGCGAGGGTGTCGGCGAACAGCTGGTAGCTGGCCTTGTAGACCCGCAGCTCGATCAGGTTGGCGTTGTTGGGCGTCCGCCACAGCTTCAGCTCGTCGGCGAGCGCGGTGAGGATCTGCTGCTTGCGCGCCAGCTTCTCGGCGTCGGGGACGTCGGACTTGTAGAGCGCGTCGAGCGCCTGGTACGCGACGAACTGGCGATCGGTGCGGGCGCGGCGCCAGGCCTGGACCTCGGCCCACACCGCCTGCTCGCGGGAGTCGGGGCCGAACCGCTCGACCAACCAGCCGTCGGTCAGCGCGTCGCCGACCGCCTCGGCGAGGCCCTCGTTGAAGAATGGCTCGTCGGGGATGAACACCGTGGCGTGGACCGACTCGTGGAGCACGACGTTGGCGAGCTCGGCGTACGGTGCCAGATCGGCGTCGACCATCGACGACACGATCGGATCGGGGAACCAGCCGCCGGTCGAGTACGCGCCCGCGGGTCGCGCCATCGCGTCCCAGCCGTCGCGCTTCAGCTGCTCGCGATGCGCGATCGCGTCGTCGCGATCGAACCAGCCGAGGCCGGTGAAGCAGCCGGCGATCGGGAAGCACCAGCTCC
>JAYTAJ010001219.1:0-5759 GCA_043737575.1 Myxococcales bacterium
TGGCCCGCGCCGCGATCTCGGCGTCCCACTTGCTGCGCGCGATCAGCGCGTCGACCAGGCCCCAGTCCTTGGCGCGCTTGCCCTTGATGCCCTCGGCGACGGTGCAGAACACGTCGGCGCGATCGCGCCGGACCTTGCGCTTGTCGACGAGGCGGGTCAGCCCGCCGGTGCCCGGCAGCACCGCGAGCAGCGGCGTCTCCGGGAACGACACCGCCGAGCTGCCGTCGTCGACCAGCACGATGTCGTCGCACGCGAGCGCCAGCTCGTAGCCGCCGCCGGCGGTGGTGCCCTTGCACGCGGCGAGGAACTTCAGCCCCGACTGCGCGCTGGCGTCCTCGAGGTAGAGCCGGGTCTCGTTGGTGTACTTGCAGAAGTTCACCTTGAACGAGTGGCTCGACAGCCCGAGCATGTAGATGTTCGCGCCCGAGCAGAACACGCGATCGAGGTCGGCGGTGACGACGCAGGCGCGGACCTCGGGGTGCTCGAAGCGCAGCCGCATGATCGCGTCGGCCAGCTCGATGTCGACCGACAGATCGTAGCTGTTGAGCTTGAGCTCGTAGCCGGGGCGATGCGGGTGATCGCCGTCGACCGCCATCGTCAGGGTCGCGCGGTCGCCATCGACCGCGAGCTTCCAGTGGTGGTAGCGGCTCGGGTGGGTCTCGAACGTGGTCGGATCCATCCCGACGATCTACCGCGGACCGCCAGGTGCCGACAAGCAGTTTATTGCTGGTCTCGCGCCGTGTACTGCATTATAGTGCATGCGGTGACCACCCGCGCCGCGTCGCTGCTCGCCCAGGTCGGGGCCCGGGTCCGGGCCGCCCGCGACGAGGCCGGTCGGTCGCGCCGCGAGCTGGCGGCGAGCTGCGGGTTGTCGGAGCGGTTCCTCGCCCAGCTCGAGGGCGGCACCGGCAACATCTCGCTGGTCCGGTTCGCCGCGGTCGCCGACGCCCTCGGCACCACGCCGGCCGAGCTGTTGTCGGGGCTCGCCTCGGATCCGCGCCGCCCCGCGATCGCGCTGCTCGGGGTGCGCGGCGCCGGCAAGTCGACCGTCGGCCAGGCGCTGGCGCGGCGGCTCAAGGTGCCGTTCGTCGAGATCGATCGCCAGATCGAGGCCGCCGCGGGGCTGCGGCTCAGCCAGATCTTCGAGCTGCACGGCGAGGCCTACTACCGCAAGGTCGAGCGCGAGGTGCTGCGCGAGCTGCTGGTGCGGCGCACGCCGGTCGTGCTCGCCGCGGGCGGATCGATCGTCAGCGACGACGGCAACTACGCCTTGCTGCGCGCCCGCTGCCAGACCGTGTGGCTCAAGGCCCGCGCGCAGGATCACTGGGATCGCGTCGTCGCCCAGGGCGATCGCCGCCCGATGGCCGAGAAGCCTCACGCCTTCGCCGAGCTGGAGCAACTGTTGTCGACGCGCGCCGCGCGCTACGCCCTCGCCGATCACACGATCGACACCAGCCACCGCAGCCCGGCCGCGGTCGTCGACGAGCTGGCCGCGCTCGCAGGGTGACGCGCCCCGGAGAGTCGAGTCAGCGGCCGTCGGGGCCGGCGGGCTGGGCGTCGCTGACCGAGCCCAGGCGGCGCGACGCCTCGATCCAGCGGGCCAGCGCGCCGTCGAAGCCGTCGCCGAAGAAGCCGCGCAGCGCCCGCGTCTGATCGGGATCGGGCGTGCGCATCGCCCGCCGCTTGGGATCCCAGCTCGCCGAGAAGCCGGCGATCGCCGACCGCGCGCGATCGGTGGCGCCGCGGCTGTCGAGCTCGACGCCGACCGCGTCGGTGTCGCCGCGCCAGCGGCTGACGATGAACGTCAACGGCTGACCATCAGGTCCCGACACGGTGACCAGGGTGCTGCACATCGGCTCTTCGCGGCTCATGAACGCGGAGTCTACGGGCCGGCTCTGACGTCACCGCCCGCGCGGCCGCGGCTGACCGCGCAACAGCTCGGCGAGCATCGCCAGCTCGCGGCCGCGCGCTGACGACATCCGCCACACCAGGCCGACGTCGCGGCCGGGCGGCGTGCCGACGAAGCGCGCCAGCTCGAGGCCGCTGCCGCGCCCGGCGAGGACGTGGGCCGCGAGCTCGGGCAAGAGCGTCACGCCGAGGCCGCTCGCGACCATCTGCACCAGCGTCGGCAGGCTGGTGGTGCGCAGCTCGCTGTGCTCGTTGGCGCCGGCCCCGTGGCAGACCGCGAGGGCCTGATCGCGCAGGCAGTGGCCGTCCTCGAGCAGCAAGATCGGCTGCGCGGCGAGATCGCCCTCGCGCACGGTGGCGCGGCGGGTGAGCGCGTGGCCGCGCGGCGCCGCGAGCAGGAAGTCCTCGCGGTAGAGCGTCACCGCGGCGAGATCGCCAGGCACCGGCAAGGCGAGGATGCCGGCGTCGAGGCGACCGTCGTCGAGCTGCGCCAGCACCTGGGCGGTGCGCTCCTCGCGCAGGATCAGCTGCAGCTTCGGGAACCGCGCGCGCACGGTCGGCAGCACCGACGGCAGCAGGTACGGCGCGATCGTCGGGATCACGCCGAGGCGGAGCCGACCGGTCAGCGGCTCGCTGGCGCCCTGCGCGGTCTCGACCACCGCGCGCGCCGCGTCGAGCGCGACTCGGGCTCGGCTGACGACCTCGGCGCCGGCCGGCGTGATCAGCACCTGGCGACGATCGCGCTCGAACAGCTGGACGCCGAGGCTGTGCTCGAGCGCGGCGATCTGAGCGCTGAGGCCGGGCTGGCTCACCGCGCACGCGGTCGCGGCCTTGCGAAAGCTGCGGTGGTCGGCGACCGCGACCGCGTACTCGAGCTGGCGCAATGACAGCGAGCTCGACGGCGCGAGGCGCTCGTGAGTGACGGCGGAGCGGGCACGAGCCATGATAGGAACAAGCTATCACAGGCATCGCTTTGGGCGACTTTGATTATCACCGCGACAGGGCCATGGTGCCGCTCATGCTCACCATCGGCGATCAGTTCCCCTCCTTTGCGGCCCAGGCCGTCACCTCTCTCGAGTCCGGCAAGGAGTTCACCGACCTCGACCAGACCAGCTTCGGCGGCAAGTGGAAGGTCTACTTCTTCTGGCCGAAGGACTTCACCTTCGTGTGCCCGACCGAGATCGCGGGCTTCGGCAAGCTCAACGGCGACTTCGCCGACCGCGACGCCCAGCTGCTCGGGGTCTCGACCGACAACGAGTTCGTCCACCTGGCGTGGCGCAAGGCCCACCCCGATCTGCGCGACCTGCCGTTCCCGATGATCTCGGATCTGCGGCGCGAGCTGTCCGAGGGCGCCGGCGTCCTCGACAAGCAGGCCGGCGTCGCCCGCCGCGCCACGTTCATCGTCGATCCGACCGGCGTGATCCGCTTCGTCGAGGTCACCGACATGAACGTCGGCCGCAACCCGGCCGAGGTCCTGCGCGTGCTCGACGCGCTGCAGACCGACGAGCTGTGCCCGTGCAACTGGAAGAAGGGCGAGTCGACGCTGTCGGCCGCGTGAAAGGAGCCGCCATGACCCTCGACGACCTCAAGGCCCGCATCCCTGACTACGCGAAGGATCTTCGCGTCAACCTCGGGGTCATCAGCGGCGAGTCGACGCTGACGCCGCGCCAGCACTGGGGCACCGCGCTCGCCGCGGCGCTCGCGACCCGCCAGCGCGACGTCATCGCCACGATCACCGCGGCGGCGGCGCCGCACCTCGACGAGGTCGCGCTGCGCGCGGTGCGCGGCGCCGCGTCGGTGATGGCGATGAACAACGTCTATTACCGCTTCCTGCACTTCGTCGGCGAAGGCAACGACTACCACCGCCTGCCGGCGCGCCTGCGCATGCAGGTGATCGGCAACCCCGGCGTCGATCACGTCGACTTCGAGCTGTGGTGCCTCGCGGCGTCGGCGGTCACCGGCTGCGGCGCCTGCGTCGTCGCCCACGACAAAGTGGTGCGCGACAAGGGCCTGCCCGCCGCGGGCGTGCAGGACGCGGTCCGCATCGCCGCGGTGGTCCACGCGCTGGCCGCGACCCTCGACGGCGTCGACGCCGTGGCCTGATCAGCGCAGGTGGCGCCGCGCGATCGTCAGGCACCAGGCGATCGCGACGCCGCCGGCGACCAGCATGACGAGGAACAGCGGCAGGCCCTGGGCGTCGCCGAGGCGGGCGCGCAGCGCGGGATCGAGGGCGGCGACCCGGCTGGCCTCGCGGGTCGCCGCGAGGCCGAGGACCAGGGTGGCGGTGCCGACGCGGGCGAGCCAGGGCGGCGGGGCGCGGCCGAGCACGACGAGGATCCACGCGAGCACGGTGACCGCGACGCCGGCGCCGGTCACCGCGAGCCACGGCCGGGCCGGGCCGAGCTCGAACACGGTGCGGGTCGGATCGATCGCGCGCTCGACCAGGACGGCGCCGATCGCGGCGACGGCGAGGCCGGCCAGCGCGAGCAGCGCGACCCGGCGGCGATCGGCGGGCCCAGGCGCGTCGGCGACGCCGAGGATCGCGGCGCACCACGACGCGGCGGCGACGCCGAGCCACAGGACCAGGCGCGGCGCGATCGCGACGTCGCCGTAGGTCGACGCGCCGCTGCGGTAGTGCGCGACCCAGTCGGCGGGATCGCGGCGCATCGACAGCGTGTGGTTCTCGATCCACGACCACGCGACGAAGACGAAGCACAGCCAGGTCACCGCGGCGACCGCGACGCGGGCCGGCCGCGCCCACGCCCGCGCTCGCTCGCTCTTGCCGAGATACAGGAGATAGAAGCCGACGATCAGCACGGGCACGATCGCCATCCAGCGATGGAACAGCAGCAGGTTCGCGGTGTAGAAGCGCGGCTGATAGAGCACCTGCACCATCAGGAGCGGCGCGACGCCCGCGGTGATCGCGGCGCCGAGCGCGAACGGCAACCAGTCGCGGCTCGCGGCCGCGAGCGGATCGTCGCCACCCCGCAGCGCGCGCCCGAGGACGTAGGCGCTGCCGGTCAGCACGAAGCCGACCAGGAGCTGGTGCAGCGCGAACGTCACGACCAGGAGCGCCAGGTAGATCTCGCTGCCCGCCGGCGCATCGAACGGAAACATCAGCGCGCCTCTCCCGCGGGACCGGGGCCGGCCTCGTCGAGCCAGCGGCCGATCTGCGCGAGCACCGCGGGATCGTCGGACACCGGCCATGTCGCCGGCGCGCCCGCGTGCTCCCAGCGGATCAGCTGCACCACCGCCTCGACCTCGACCGGCGGACCGGCGAACGGCGGCATGAACGCCTTGGTCCGTTGCAGCTTCGCGAGGTTCAGGCGCAGCTGATCGACCGCCCAGCCGCCGCCGAGGTGGACCAGCGCGTTGGCGCCACGCATCGTGTGGCACGCCGCGCACTGCAGCCGCACCACCTTGGCGCCGAGCCGGAGCTGCGCGGTCGGATAGCGGCCCTCGTCGGCGAGCGGATACGGATCGTCGACGACCGAGCCGGTCACGCGCAGCCGCGCGACCTCGTCGGGCGCGATCGAGCTGGAGTACAGGAGGCCGCGGATCGTGTACGGCTTGCGCGCGCCCTCGCGCACGAACTCGCCGGCCGCGGTCGCGCCGAACGCCAGCGCGAGCAACAGCGCCGCGGTCGCGCCGCTCACGTACAGATGGCGCCACAGCATCGCGAGCAGCGCGTAGGCGCCGAGCAGCACGCTGGCGCCGACCGCGAGCCCGAGGAACATCGACATCGCGACCGAGCCGCCGAGCAACCACTGCCGGCTGTCGGCGGGGATGACCGCGAGGAACCACGCGCCGAGCCCGGGCATCGCGACCATCGGCAGGAACAGCCGCGAGAT
>JAYTAJ010001220.1:0-2503 GCA_043737575.1 Myxococcales bacterium
GGCAACCTCGGCCGCCGCGGCGCCGGGCTGTGTCCGGTTCGCGGACACTCCAACGTCCAGGGCGACCGGACCATGGGCATCACCGCGCGGCCCAAGCCGGGTCTCCTCGACGCGCTGGATCGCCGCTTCGGCGCCCACGGCTTGGTCGCGCCGCGCGGCCCCGGCCTCGACACCGTCGACACCATCCACGCGCTGCGCGACGGCCGGGTCACCGCGCTGTCGATGCTGGGCGGCAACTTCGCGGCGGCCAGCCCCGACAGCGACGTCACCGCCCGCGCCCTCGACGGCGCCGCGCTGACGGTGTCGATCACGACCAAGCTCAACCGCACCCACCTGCATCCCGGCCGGGTGTCGTTGCTGTTGCCGTGCCTGGGCCGCACCGAGCGCGACGACGGCCAGTTCGTCACCGTCGAGGACTCGATGAGCAGCGTGCATCGCTCGATGGGCGTGCTCGCGCCCGCGAGCCCGGCGTTGCGCAGCGAGCCCGCGATCGTCGCCGACCTCGGCCGCCACCTGCTCGGCGACGTCCTGCCGTGGCGCGACCTCGCCGCCGACTACGATCGCATCCGCGACCTCATCGCCGACGTCATCCCCGGCTTCACCGACATGAACGCGCGGGTCCGCGCCGAGCATGGCTTCACGCTGCCCAACACCGCCCGCGAGCGCGACTTCACCGGCATCGGTGGCCGGGCCCGGTTCGTCGTCGGCCACGCACCCGATCTGCGGCTGCCGCCCGGCCGGCTGCGGATGATGACGATCCGCAGCCACGATCAGTACAACACGACGATCTACGGCCTCGACGATCGCTACCGCGGCATCCACGGCGAGCGCCGCGTGGTGCTGGTCGCCCCCGCGGATCTGGAGGCGCTCGGGCTGGTCGCGCGCCAGGTCGTCGATCTGATCAGCGAGTGGCGCGGCGAGGAGCGGCGGTGCCCGCGCTTCATCGTCGTCCCCTACGACCTGCCGCGCGGCAACTGCGCCACGTACTTCCCCGAGGCCAACCCGCTGGTCCCGCTCGGCAGCGTCGCCGCGGGGTCGAACACGCCGACCTCGAAGTCGGTGATCGTCCGGCTCGAGCCCGTGTAGCTGCGACAACCGCGGCCGTCGCAGGTGTGGCGTGCTTGCGTCACCCGATCGTCGCGGTTCGATCTGCTTGCGCCGTTGCCGGGTTCATCGTTTCATGCTCCCGGGGGTGACCGTCCACCCTCGGGAGACCCATGTCCGAACACCCGCCGCATCAGCCCTTCGTTCCACCTGAGCAGAGCCCGCGCGAGTTCACCGTCGCCGCGGTCTTGATGGGCGCGCTGCTCGGCCTCATCTTCGCCGCGTCATCGACCTACCTCGGCCTCAAGATCGGCCTGACGGTGTCGGCGTCGATCCCGGTCGCGGTCCTCTCGATCACGTTGTTCCGGTGGCTGCGCCTCAGGGGCACCATCCTCGAGAACAACATCGCGCAGACCACCGGCTCGGCCGGCGAGTCGCTGGCCGCGGGCGTCGCGTTCACCCTGCCGTCGCTGATGCTCATGGGCTTCGACATCGAGTTCATGCGCATCATGCTGGTCGCGCTGCTCGGCGGGCTCATCGGCGTGCTGATGATGATCCCGCTGCGCCACGGCCTGATCGTCCAGGAGCACGGCAAGCTGGCCTACCCCGAGGGCACCGCGTGCGCCGACGTGCTGATCGTCGGCGAGAAGGGCGGCACCCAGGCGGTGACGGTCTTCACCGGCTTCTTCGTCGGCTTTGGCTACGCGGTCCTCAACCTGATCACGAAGCTGTGGGCCGAGACCGCGACCTTCACGTCGAACTTCGGCGGCCAGCTCAAGAAGGCCACGATCGGATTCGAGGTGTCGCCGCCGATGCTCGGCGTCGGCTACATCATCGGACCCAAGGTCGCCGCCAACATGCTGGGCGGCGGCCTGCTCGCCTTCGTCGTGCTGATCCCGATGATCATCATGTTCGGCGGCCCCGAGGTGGCGAAGATGTCGCCCGGCGAGGTCCGCGGCAAGTACGTGCTCTACATCGGCGCGGGCGCGGTCGCCGCCGGCGGCTTCATCGCGCTCGGCAAGTCGATCCCGACGATCATCAGCGCGTTCCGCCGCGGCCTGTCCAACCTGAAGGTCGACGACGCCGCCCAGGCCCGCGTCGTGCGCACCGAGCGCGACCTGCCGATCACCATCGTCGTCGGCGGCGCGCTCGCGCTCATCGTCGCGATCTTCGCCGCGCCGGTCCTCGACATCGACTTCCTGACCGCCCTGCTCATCATCATCTTCGGCTTCTTCTTCGTCACGGTGTCGAGCCGCATCACCGGAGAGATCGGCAGCTCGTCGAACCCGATCTCGGGCATGACCATCGCGACGCTGCTGCTCACCTGCGGCCTGTTCGTGCTGCTCGGCCGCACCGGCATCAGCTACAAGGCGATGGCGCTGTCGACGGCCGCGCTGGTCTGCGTCGCCGCCTCGAACGGCGGCACCATCTCGCAGGATCTCAAGACCGGGTTCCTGGT
>JAYTAJ010001221.1:0-13274 GCA_043737575.1 Myxococcales bacterium
TCGCAGGCGCTGCTCAACGTCGGCGTCGTCCTCGGCGTCGTGCCGAACAAGGGCATCACGCTGCCGCTGGTGAGCTACGGCGGCACGTCGCTGATCCTCACGATGTTCCTGGTCGGGCTCATCCTCAACGTCGGCCGCCGGGCGTCGCCGCCGGTCGCGCGGCGTGAGCTGAACAACGCCGAGTACGCGCGTCGCAAGCCCCAGCGGGTCCGGGTCGTCGTAGCGTAGCGGCCGTGCGCGCCGCGATCCTTTGCTGCCTGACCGGGTTCTACCTGCTGATCGGCAGTCGCGAGCCGCCGTGGGGCGATGCCCGCGTGATGTACGAGGTCACCGACTCGATCGTCGATCGCCACGCGGTGTCGATCGCGACCGAGTGGCCGCCGATGAGCCACCGCGGCCCCGACGGCAAGATCTACTCGCAGTACGCGCTGGGCCCGTCGCTGGTGTCGGTGCCCGGCCGCTACCTGCGCGATCACCTGGCGCATCCGGCGTCGCCGTCGGCGAAGCTGGCGAAGGTCATCACCGGCCACCTCGGCCAGGCGGTGATGGGCGCGCTGACCTGCATGCTGTTCTTCGGGCTGTGTCGACGGCTGGGCGCGTCGCCACGCGCCGCGACCGCGGGCACGCTGACCCTGGCGCTGGCGACGATGGTGCTGGTCTATGCGCGGTCGCCGTTCTCCGAGATCGTCCAGACCGCGTGCATCCTCGGCTACGCGTCGGCGCTGATCGCCGCCGCCGATCAACCGACGCGGCGTCACGCGCTCCTCGTCGGCGCCTGGGCCGCGGCGGTGCTGAACGCCAAGGCGGTGCTCGCGCTGTCGATCGTCGGCGGCGTGATCTTCCTCGGCGTCGCGCTGCGGCGCGATCGCAAGGCGCTGCTGCGCGTGCTCGCGTGGGCCGCCGCCGCCGGCGTCCCGGGCGCGATCGTCTTCCTCGCCTACAACCACGCGCGCTGGGGCAGCCCGTTCGACACCGGCTACGGCGAGACCCTCGGCCTGATGCGCGAGCATCCGGTCGCCGGGCTGTGGGGGCTGTTGCTGTCGCCCGGCAAGAGCGTCTTCCTGTTCAGCCCGCCGCTGGTGATCGGTGCGCTCGCGATCGTGCGCTTCGCCCGCGACCATCGCCGCCCCGCCCTCGCGCTCGCGCTGGTCGGGATCCCGCCGCTGTTCTTCTACGTGCGCTTCCTGTCGTGGTCGGGCGACTACTGCTGGGGCCCGCGCTACCTGACGTACCTGGTGCCGCTGTTGCTGGTGCCGGCGGTGATCACCGCGTGGCCGGCGATCGTGCGATCGCGCGTGCTGATCGCGTCGGCGGCGATCGTCGTCGCGCTCGGTGTCTTCGTGCAGGTGCTCGGCGCGGCGTACTACTGGGACTCGTGGATCCGCATGTCGATGGGCGCGCGCGCGGGCTGGCTCGGGCAGCCCAATCGCACCGGCGCCGCGATCCCGATCAACAAGGGCGGTCAGTGCGACGCCTGCTTCGAGGACATGCACGGCCACCAGTGGCTGCCGCCGATGTCGCCGATCGCCGGGCACTGGTGGCTCCTGTCGCATCGCGGCGAGCCGTGGGCCGAGGCCCAGCGCGCGGCGCCGTGGCGGCGCTACACCCGCCTCGAGCTGCCGCAGCTCGAGAGCAACTACCGCGCGGTGCGCCTCGACTGGTGGGTGTTCCTGTGGACCGGCAGCGAGCCGACCACGCCGCGGACGCGACGGCTCGGCTGGTCGTTGCTGGCGGTGTTCGCGGCGCTGACGATCGGCGGCGGCGTCTGGTGGTGGCGACGCGTGCGCGCGGCGACCGCCTGAGTCAGTCGATCGCGGTCAACGTCACCCAGTCCTGCCAGCCGTCGGCGTCCTGCCAGGTGTGGCGCAGCGCGCCGCCATCGTCGAGCGCCACCAGATCGACGCGGTCGGCACCGGAGGCCGCGGCCGGCGCCGAGGCCACGACGCCGGGGCGGGTGCCGAGCGCCTGCCCGTCGACGCTCGGCGCGATCGGGTAGTGCCCGCCGAGCGAGGTCCACGGCCAGTCGGCGCCGCTCGAGTCGGACGGCTTGTGCCAGACGGCGTGGTTGGCGCCGCGGACGAACAGCTCGATCCGATCCGCCGCGCGCGCGACCGCTGCGGGCGCCGAGGTGGGATTGGCGAGATCGGCGCGCGCCGCGATCGTGATCCGCTCCCAGTCGCGCCAGCCGTCGAGGAAGCGGCGGCGGTAGACGGCGTGATCGCGACCGAGCACGACGACGTCGAGGTGGTTCGGCCCCCAGCTCGCCGCCGCCGGCGCCGAGGTGAGGACGCCGCCGAGCGACTCCCACGCCGACCACCGACCGTCGAAGCCGCGGTGCCACAGCGCCAGGTCGGTGCCGCGCACGAACACGTCGAGGCGCCCGGCGCCCCACGACGCCACCGCGGGCGCCGACGTGCCGATGCCGCCGAGGTTGTCCCAGTCGCTCCAGCCGGCGACGCCGCGCCACCGATGCACGAGCGAGTGATCGAGCGCGAGCGCGACGACGTCGAGCCGCTCGGCGCCCCAGCTCGCCAGCGCCGGCGCCGAGGTGAGCACACCGCCCAGCGCCTCCCAGCGCGCCGACCAGGCGCCGTCGAACCCGCGGAGCCACAGACCGCGATCGCCGCCGCGGACCGCGAGCGCCAGCCGCCCCGCGCCCGACGACGCGAGCGCCGGCGTGCCGAGGACGCCCGGCCCACCCAGGCGCGTGCGCGGCGCGTGCTGCCATCGGTGCGCGACCTGATCGGGCGCCGCCTTGGCGAAGACCTCGAGCCGGCCGCCCACGTTCTCGCCGATCGCCGGCGGACCGATCGGGCTGTCGACCAGCGACGCGTTGAGCAGCGGATCGCTCGCGACGTGGCCGCCCAGGGACTCGAGCTCCCAGCCGCCGAGCCCCTCGGCCAGGCGGACGATCGCGCCGCCGGCGTCGAGCACGACCAGCTGGAGCAGCCCGTCGGAGACCACGACGTCGGCCCGGGTGTTGGGCATGACCAGGAGAGCTCCGATCCGGGTCCAGTCGCCACGCCCGGCGAAGCGCCACAGGCCGCCGTCGCCGCCGCGCGCCACGATCTCGACGGCGGCGTCGCTGCGCGCGAACGCGATCGGATCGCCGGCGCCCTCGAGCGTCCCGAGCCGCGCCCACGCGGTCCAGTGCTCGGGGCCGGGCTGGGTCTCGATCGGCGACGCGAGCGCGGTGCGCCAGATCTGTCCGGTCGCGGTGCGCGCGATCACCTCCATCGCACCGTCGCCGTTCCGGATCGCCGCCAGCTCGCCGACCAGCGGCACCGGCGAACGCGGCAGCTCGCCCCAGTGGTCACCCCAGCCCCAGCCGAGGCTGTGATACTGGTTGCGGCGCAGCACCCGACCGTCGCCGTGGAGCGCGAAGACGTGCATCTGCTTCCGGATGTCGTACGCCACGACCGGCGCGCCGACGAACCCGGGCCCGCCGAACGCGCCCCACGACCAGGTCGCCGCCGCGTCGCCGTCGCGGTGGCCCTTGTAGACGACGCCGTCGCGGCCAAGCGCGAACAGGTGCGGCGCGATCGTCGCGTCGGCCAGGTGGTTCGCGGCGGCGACGCGGCCGGTGAGCTCGCCCGCGCTCGGCAGCACCTGCCACCCGAGGTAGTCGTTGTTGGGCGCCGCCTGGCGGGTCCAGCACAGCTGACCGTCGCCGCCGATCACGAACAGCTCGAGGCACCCGGCGCCATCGCGCAGCACCGTGATCGGCGCGGTCACGGTCTCGCGCGGACGACCATCGGGGGCGCCGGTGGCGCGCGCCGGCAACAGGCCGCCCAGCCGCGACCACCCGACGCCCTGCCCGACCGACAGGCCATGGCGCACGGTGAAGTCGTTGTCGAACGTGCGGATCGTGCCGCCGGCGGTCAGCTGGTTGCGCACCGTCCGCCAGCGCTGGAACCCGGGGTACTGCTGCGGGTCGCGGCGATCGAGGATGCTGTACTGGCCCCAGTGCAGGCGCGCCGAGAACTCGGGCATCGCCTCCTCGAACCGGCGGATGAAGTCCTCGCTGTAGTTCTCCATGCTGGTGTGGCCCTCGCGGACCGTGGCGAGGAAGTCGACCTCCTTCAGCACGATGATCTCGATGTGGCAGAAGCGCTCGTCGGAGCCGGGCTCGGCGTACTGCATCCCCAGGAGCGCCGACGACGGACGGGTGTAGCGGAGGTTGATGCCGCCGGCGAACTTGGTCACGCCCGGCCGCTCCTGCCGCGCGATCAGGTCGTCGAAGATCGCGAGGATGCGATCGAGGTAGCGCACGTGCAGGCCGGCGGCGGTGCTCACCACGATCTCGAGGCTGAGGATCGGCGGCGGCGCGCCCGACGTCGTGTCGAGCACCGACCAGCTCACCGGGTAGCCCGGGGTCCCGGCGACGTCGCGCAGCCCGCCGATGACGGTGTTCACGATCCCGGACACGACGCCGGTGCTGCTGGTCTGCTCGAAGAGGGCGAGCAGCGCGGCGACGAACAGGTCGTTGAGCCCGGGGCGTGGCGCCAGCGGGCCGTCGGCGCCCTCGGTCGACATCGCGTGCGTGACGAGCACGACCTGGCGATCGGGCGCGGCGTCGGTCGCGTAGTCGTCGCTGACGCGATAGGGATTGATGAAGACGCTCAGGCCCCGCGCGATCGGCGTGATGGCGACCGCCGGCCCGGTGCCGGTCGGCGCCAGGGTGCGCGGGTGGCGATCGATCCAGGTCGCGCCGGTGAACAGCTCGCCCGACTCGAGCAGCGGACGGATCGCGCGCCAGGTCGTGGGTTGCACGTCCTCGTGGAGGCCGAACTGATCGCGCACCTCCACCACCAGCGCGTAGAGGATGCCCATCGCGCCCATCGAGACCAGCACCGCCTGGAACCAGGCGTCGTCGTAGTGGATGTTGTCCGGCGCGATCCGGCCGTCGAGGGCGCGCTCGAGCGCGGCGCGGTCGGTGATCGCGCCGGCGCCGGCGCGCTCGATCCAGTGCTGCTGGCCGTCGGGCGCGATCAGGTGGATGGCCTTGACGTGATCGGCGATCGGCGGCGCGTCGAAGTCGCCGCCGTGGGTCGACGTGGAGACCGCGCCGGCCAGGGTCTGACCGCTGGCGCCGCCCATGGTCATGAGCGCCCACATCGGTCGCTCGTCATCACCGGGCAGCCGCGGCCGCAGCGGATCGCCGGCGACCCGGGGTCGAGGATCGAGCGCCTCGTAGAGCGCGCGGATCGTGATGCCCGCCTCGACGTGCGCGAGGCGCAGCCCCTGCGCGTGCGTCGCCGGGGACAGCGCGCTCGCGAGGACCGGCGGCGCCGCAGGATGGTGACCGAACAGCCGCGGGCCCTGCGCCAGCGCGAGCACGGCGGCGAGGTTGTCGAGCCGCACCAGTGTGTCGGTGGTCGCCATCGAGTCGGTGAACGACCACGCGCTGCCGGCGGCGCGGATGTGCCGGCCGTCGCGGTGAGCGCGTTGCACCAGCTCGGCCAGCGCCTCGACGGTCGCCGGCCGTTGCACCTCGCGCGCCTCGAACACCACGTTGCTGGCCCAGTTCACGACGGTCTCGGTCATGACCTGCAGGCGTAACGTCGGAGGTTACGACGTAACCGGGCCGCGTCAGGCCGGCGTGTAGCTGCAGAAGGTCCCGGTCCGCAACGACCGCTCGAGGTGCTGTCCGAGCGGCGGACAGCCGGCCGCGACGCGCTTCATCGCGGCGCGGATCCGCAGGGTCACGGTGACCCGCGCGCGCTCCGCCGCCGACGACGCCTTGCGGTCGCGGCCGCCGAGACCGACCGCGCGCGCCAGCTCGCTCGCCAGGAGCTCCAGCTCCGCGCGGGCCCGCGCCGCCGAGCCGTGATCGCCGCGCTCGGTGGCCTCGTCGACCACCTCGCGCAACGCGGTCATCCGCTGCCGGTAGGCCGCCTTGGCACCGACGTCGAGCCACGGCCCGGCGTCACCGAGCGCCGCGGCGTCGGCCCCGCTCGGCGTCACGCGTCCGCGCCGCGCGATCGCGACCAGCTCGAGCACGTGCACCTCGACCCCGGGTCGCTCGACCAGATGCGCGAGGTAGCGCAGCCCGTCGCCGTGCTTCAAGCGGGTCGTGACCGCGCCGAACTGGATCGCGACCAGCTCGCCCTCGCGCGCGAAGGTCGGCCGCGCCGCGATCGCCGACCGCGGCAGCGGCGACGGCAGGTGCGTCGGCGCCACCGGCGCGCCGGCCGCCGCAACCAACGCCGACCGCAGGCAGCGGTCGAGATCGATCGGCCAGGCCTCGACCAGCATCCGCGCCGCCGCCGGCAGGAACCGCACCTTCGGCTGGCGCCGCCGCGCCAGCGCCGCCGCCATCGCCAGGCCGAAGTCCTCGGCGTCGTCGAAGCTCGGCGACAGCGGCCGATCGCGCTCGATCGGTGCGTCGCCGAGCCCGTCGAGCGCCTGGCGATAGACGAACAGGGTCTGGCCGATCTCGAGCACGTCGCCGTCGGCGAGCGTGGCGCGCTGCACGGCGACGCCGTTGAGCAGCGTGCCGTTCTTCGAGCCGGCGTCCACCACCTGCCAGCGGCGCGGCGCGCGCGCGAGGGTCGCGTGCCCGCGCGACATCCAGCTGTCGTCGAACCGCAGCTCGAGGCGGCGGCTGCGGCCGTCGACCACGACCGCCACGCCGTCGCGGCCGCGGCCGATCGTGACCTCGTGGAGCGCGCCGAGCGGATAGCGCACCGCCGCGGCCAGCGGCCGATCGCAGATGAAGATCCGCGCCAGGCACGCCTGCGCGCGCTCGGGCCGAGCCGGCCCGTCGTCGGCGGTGCGGGTTGCGATCGTCGGCGGCCTCGAGGCCATGGGCCGATGGTAGCGCCGCCGCCGGCTCAATCGGTCGCGGGCACCGCGAGATCGAGCTGCACGACGAACGCCTCGCCGCCGCCGCGGCCGATCAGATCGAAGCGACCGGCCGCGAGCCGACGCGAGAACATGCCGCCGACCGCGAGCACGCCGTCGGGCGCCACCGCCAGCGTGCGGGCGCGATCGCGGGCGGTGCCGCCGAGGCGCTGGACCGCGACCGGCGCGCCGTCGCGGTCGAGCACGCCGACGATCGCGTCCTCATCGCCCGCCGACGGCACCGCGATCGCGCCGAACCGGACCTCGCCGCGGATCTTGCCGGCGATGACGGTCCGGCCGTCGCCGGTCAGCGCGATCGCGCTGGGGTTGCTGATCCCGGCGCCGCCGATCGCGAACGCCCAGCGCGGCGCGCCGTCGGCCGCGGCGAGCTCGGTGACGAACGCGCTCATCGCGCCCTCGCTGGGCAGGTGCATCGCGCCGACGGTCAGGCCGCGCTGGAAGTTGCCGGTGACCACGACCCGACCATCGCCGGCCGCGATCGCGGTGGCGTCGGACGCCGAGGACTCGACCGGGCCGGTGCTCTGCAGGAGCTGGTGCCAGGCCACCGCGCCGGTCGCGGCGTCGAGGGCGACGACGATCGCGTCGCCGGGCGGCCGCGATGCGAACGCGGTGCCGCCCAGCTCGAACGCGCCCCACGCCATGCCGCCCATGATCACGCGGCCGCCGGCGGCGGCGAGGCCGAACGCCTTGGCGCTGGTGGCGCCGTGGCCGGCGACCAGCCACCGCGGCCGGCCGTCGGAGGTGAACGACGCGACCATCGGCGAGTTGCCGACGTTGGCGCGGCCCGCGGCGTCGGCGCTGGTGCCGGCGAACGTCATCGTCCCGGCGTACACGCCGGCCACGTAGACCGCGTCGTCGTCGTCGAGCGCGATCGCGCGCAGGAACACCAGCCGGCTCGCACCGAGCGCGCGCGCCCACCGGACCGCGCCGGTCTTGCCGTCGAGTCGCACGACGAAGCCGTCGGCCTCGCCGCGTGGCCGAGGCAGCGCCGCGCCGCCGATCGTCAACGCCTGGAAGTAGATGCCGACCGCGATCACGTCGCCGCCGCCGGCGACCGCCAGCCCGGTCACGCGCACGTCGCCGTCGCCGCCGGCGGTCCAGGCCCACCGCACCCGGCCGACCCGCGAGGTGCGCGCCACGTAGGCGCCGTGGGTCGCCGAGTCGACGGGGCTGAGCCGGCGCCCGTCGAGGATCGCGCCGGGCGCCACGTGGCCGCCGAGCACCAGATCGCCGTCGGCGGTCCAGGCGATCGCGTTGAGGTTGTCGTCGCCTGGCCCACCGAACCCGAACGCGAACGGTACGCGCGCGCCCCGATCCGCGCGTGGCGCCGACGGTGCACCGGCGCCGCTCCGCCACCCGATCACGCCGGCGACGAGCGCCGGGACCGCGAGCAGCAGCAACCAGCGACGGCGCCCCGCGCGCGGTGGCGGCGCCGCGAGCAAGGCCGGCACCGCCGCGGCGGTCGGACGCGCCGCGGGATCGATCGCGAGGCACGCGTGGATCAGCCGGTCCCAGCCCCGCTCGTCGGGGCCGCCGGCGTCGCGGAGCCGCGGCGGCGGACGGTGCAGGCGCGCCATCGCCGCGCCGAGCGGACCGTCGTCGGCGAACGGCCGCCGGCCGGTGAGCAGCTCGAAGGCGATCACGCCGACCGCGTAGACGTCGACGGCGGTGGTGACCTGGCGCGCGGTCAGTTGCTCGGGCGCCATGTACGCCGGCGTGCCGGCGAAGTCGGTGGCGCTCACCCGCGCGTCGCCGTCGCGGCGAGCCAGGCCGAAGTCCATGATCACCACCCGCGGCGCGCCGGCGGTCTCGGCCAGGAACACGTTGTGGGCCTTCAGATCGCGATGGATGACGCCGGCCTCGTGCGCCGCGGCGAGCGCGGTCGCCAGATCGCGGACCACGATCGCGACCTCGGCGATCGGCAGCGGCCCTCGACGCGCCAGCCGATCCGCGAGGGTCTCGCCGTGCAGCCGCTCCATCGTCACGAACCGGCGGCCGCGCTCGTCGACGCCGAGCTCGAACGGCCGGCAGACGCCGGGGTGCGCGATCCGGCGCGCCAGCACCAGCTCGCGATCGAGCCGGTCATCGCCGTCCGCGCGATCGAACGACACGGTCTTGAGCGCGACCCGCTGATCGAGCTCGCGATCGTGGGCCTCGTAGACCTCCCCCATGCCGCCGCGGCCGAGGAAGCTCATGATCCGGTAGCGATCGGCGACCAGCTCGCCGGCGGCGTACACGCGCCCGGCCGCGATCGCCGGTGCGACGGCGTCCCCCGCGGTCGCGCTGACGGTCACCGACGCGGGCTCGGTCGGATCGGGAGCGGTCATCGAGCACCGCCACGCTACCGCGACCGCGTGCGGATCCGCCACGGCGAGCGTAGGCGCTCGATCGATCGCGCGGCGCGCCTTCGATCAACGCGCACATGGGAGCGGCGTAGGCCTTGCTCGTGTCCTCACCATGTCGATGGAACATGTCAGTGTCGCCGAGCGGCTCGCCTTCGGTCGGGTCGTCAGCCAGGACCGTGAGCCGCTGCCGATCCTCCACCTCATGCCGCGCCCCGGGACGGCGCTGGTCGGACGCCTCTTGCTCGCGTCGATCTTCCTGGTCAGCGGCATCGCGAAGGTCACCGACTCGAGCGGCACCATCGCCCACATGACCAAGGCCGGCATCCCCGCGGCCGAGGCGCTGGTGTGGTTCGCCGCGTTCGCCGAGCTGGCGGGCGCGGTGTCGCTGATCACCGGCTTCTTGACCCGCCTCGGCGCGATCGCCCTGATGGTGTTCCTGGTCGCCGCGACGCTGCTGTTCCACGACTTCTGGAACTACAGCGGCGCCGAGCGCCTGCCGCAGATGGTGAACTTCCTGAAGAACGTCGGACTCGGCGGCGGCCTCGCGCTGGTGGTCGCCTACGGTCCCGGTCGCTACAGCCTCGACCACAAGCTGCGCTGGCCGATCCAGGCCTGAAGCGTGTTACCACTCGCGGCATGACCAAGCCGTGCCTCGCGCTCCTCCTCGGTGCCACGGTCGCGCTGGCGGGCTCCGCCTGCGAGAAGGCGGCGCCGACCAGCAACGGCTCGGGCGCGATGACCAGCGCCGAGAACGAGCTGCTCGCGCATCTGCCGCGCGGCGCCAACGTCGTGTTCGGCGGCAACCTGTTCAACATGCAGAAGCGCCTCGCCGAGTCGGCGCTCGGTCGCCTGTCGGCGCAGACCACGCCGCCAGCGCTGACCGCGTGGAACTCGTGCCTCGCGGCCAAGGACATGACGCTCGCGGGCACCGGCACGGTGTCGAGCGGTGAGATCGCGCTGCGCTTCTTCCTGCGCGGCCCGACCCTGCCCGAGATGGAGGCGTGCGCGAAGTCGGCCGGGATGCCGGCCACCGCCGATCCCGACGGCAAGTTCCTCCGCGTCGAGATGACCAACCAGGGCATGACCTCGAACAGCCCGTACCTCGCCGTCGACGGCGGGGTCTACGGCGTCGTCAGCATGAGCGGCCTCGACGCGCTCGCCCGCGGCGAGAAGCCGGTCATGAAGGAGGTGAGCCGCGCCGAGCTCGAGGCCGAGGTCGCCGGGCTCGCCCAGGGCAACGCCGCGACCGATCCGACGATCGTCGCGCTGCTCCCCAAGGTCGATCGCCGCAAGATGATCTGGTTCGCCGGCAGCGCCGAGGGCACCCAGCTCGCCGACAAGATCGTGCGCGGCTACGGCAGCTTCAGCCTCGACCGCGGCCTCGAGGTCGACATCACCGTCAAGCCGGCGAAGGCCGACGACGAGGCCCAGGTGCTGTCGCAGTGGCGCGAGGTGCGGTCGAAGCTCGATCAGATGCCCGCCAACATGGGCGCGCTCAAGGACGCGATCCGCAGCATCAAGGTCACCAAGGTCGCCGACGGCGTGCGCGTGGTCGTGGCGCTCACCGACGAGCAGATCGACGCGATCGCGGGCCTGCTGGGCCCGATGATGATGCAGCGGCTCGGTCAGTAGCGTCGGTGCGCGCCGTCCTGATCGCGGTCACGCTGATCGCCGCCACCACCGCCGCGCGCGCCCACCCCGGCGACGTCGGCATCATCACCACCGTCGACGACGACGCCACCGCGCCGTGGTCGGTCGACGTGACGCCCGCGCAGCAGCAGCAGGCCCGCGACGCCTTCGCCGCCGCCAACGCGCTCCTGCGCGACGCGCTGTTCGTGCCGGCCGCCGCTCGCTACCGCGAGGCGATCGCCGCGTGGGATCACCCCGCGTTCCACTACGACCTCGCCCTCGCGCTGCTGAACCTCGACGATCCGATCGCCACCGCCGACGCGCTCGAGCGCGCCCTCGGGTTCGGCGACGCACCGCTCGGCGCCGCGCGCTTCGCGCTGGCCCGCCAGTACCTGCGGCTGATCGAGCGCCAGCTCGGGCGCGTCGAGGTCGTGGTCGGCGCGGCCAGCGCCATCGCCACGCTCACCTACGACAGCGTCGAGGTCAGCGCCGCGGCCGGGACCTGGTCAGCCCGGGTCCGCGCCGGCGAGCACACGCTCGCCGCCAGCGCCCGCGGCTACGAGTCGCTGGTCCACGTCCACGTCGTCGCGCCCGGCGCGACCAAGCGCGTCGAGCTGGCCTTCTACCAGGCTCCCGACTGCGAGCCGCCGCACCGCAACGCCTGGGTCCCCTACAGCCTGATCGGCCTCGGCCTCACCACGGCGACGGCCGCGATCCTGGTGGCCGACCACCGCGCGCCGTCGCTGTCCCTCGCGGGCGTCGCCGGGCTGCTGATCGGGACCGGCGCGACGCTGATCTACCGCCGCCCCGCGCCGCAGCGGTGCGCGGGCGGGGTCGGCGCGCAGATCCTGGTGCGCCCCTGATCAGGCGGCGGTCCCGACCGTGAGCCAGGCCGGCATCGCCACCGTCTGCGCGTGATCGCCGAGCGCGCGCGCGAACCCGGCGCGCAGGTTGGCGGCGACCGCGCCCCAGGCGTCGCCCATCGCCTGCTTCATCATCACCAGCGGCGCCATGGTCCGCTCGAGGGAGCTGGCCAGCGCCTCGATCGAGTCGTAGGTGCGCGAGAACGTCACCGCGTGGACCTCGACGTCGGTGAACGCCTCCGCCATCTCGGCGCGACACGCCAGCTGCGAGTCGAGCGGCATCGCGGGCCCGCGCGGCAGGTCGGGGATCGACTCGGCGAGCGCCGCGAACAGCGCCTGCATCGCGGGCACCTCGGCGAGTGGGTGCCAGCTCGACACCACCGCGCGCGCGCCCGGCTGCAGCACCCGCCGCAGCTCGGCGAAGCCGCGGGCGCGGTCGGGGAAGAACATCAGGCCGAACATCGAGAAGCCGGCGGCGAACCGGCCGGCCGCGAACGGCAGCGCGGTGCCATCGCCGACGTGGGTCGTGAGCTGCTCGAGCCCGAGCTGGGCCTTCCGCGCGTCGAGCAGGTCGATCATCTTCGGCGAGAAGTCGAGGGCGTCGACCGGATGGCCCGCGCGCGCCGCCAGCACCGCCAGCGTCCCCGGCCCGCACGCGACGTCGACGATCGGCGCGCCCTTGGCGGGCGCCGCCAGCCGCAGCGCCTCGGCCGCGTACTGCTCGAACTCCGGCACGATCTCCCGCGCGTACTCGGCGGAGACCAGGTTCCACGGATGCGGCGTGGCGAGGGGCGACGGCGGCGCGGCGGCGGTCATGCCGCAGTCTACAGCAGGCCGCGCACCACGCCGTAGACGACGAGGGCGAGACCGGCGGTGTTGAGCACCGCGTTGATCGAGGCCAGCAGCCAGCCGGTCGACTTCTCGGCGAACTGATCGCCCGTGCGCCGCAGCCAGTTCACGAAGCCCGACAGATCCTGGAAGATCGACGCCGCGACCAGGAGCCACGCGGCGACGATGGCGAGGCCGCCGCTCATGCGCGCGAAGGTCAGCGCGTACGACAGGCCGAGCAGCATCAGGCCCTCTTGCAAGGACACGATGTGCGCGACCTGCAGCCAGTGCAGCGGCGCCGGCGGCTGCTTCATGCGCTGCAGCGACAAGAGCCAGCCCAGCGCGAACGAGAACACCAGGTTCGCGAGCCCGCCGACGAGGAGGACGTGGATCGCCGACGAGAGGGTCGATGACATGCGCCGACGATGGTAACCGTTCGGGCGATCATCCGCGCGTGAGTTACCGGGAGCCGCTGACCCGAGAGGTCATGACCCGGGCAGGATCCACGCCTCGGTCTTGGCCTTCGACAGGTCGGCGCGCGAGCAGTCGCGGTAGCCGCGGTAGCCGCGGTACGAGGTCATCTGCCACGGGCCGCTGCCCTTGCACGGCACGTAGGCGGCGCTGTTGCGGCCGCGGTCGTTGAGCGCGGGCATGCGGGTCCGCATGCCGTTGCCGAAGTTCATCAGCCAGTTGCTCGACACCCACTCGATCGGCCACACGACCAGCGTGCGGACCGGGCGGC
>JAYTAJ010001222.1:0-5742 GCA_043737575.1 Myxococcales bacterium
CTGGCGCTGCGGGTCTACGGCTACTACCGCGAGGAGACCCTCGAGTCGGGCCTCGAGGCCTACGACGATCGGCTCGAGCAGATCGCCGAGCGCGATCGCTACCCCGAGTTCGACGTCCCCGACTTCGACTCGCTGGCCGCCGACGAGGCCTACGAGATCGAGCTGTCGCCGGGCGGCACCATCGGCCGCTGCCGCCTGACCTCGGCGTGGCGCCGCACGATCGCGTCGGGCGACGCCGCGACCGCGGTGGCGCTGGCGACCAAGAGCCCCGACTTCGAGAAGCTGGTGGCGTCGACCCAGAGCCGGCCGTCGTACCTCGGCGAGCTCGAGGCGGTGTCGTGGACGCCGCCGTGCGAATCGCAGCACGAGCGCTGGACCCTCGACGTCTGGTACCTGCTCGCGTTCGACGGTCGGGTCGGCACCGGGCGCAGCTTCCTGGTCGACCTGGTCGACAACACCGTGATCACCTCGCGCGACTTCTCGGTGCGGACCGGCTGATGCGGCACGCGGTGCTGATCGTGGCGCTGGCGGCGTGCGGTCGCGGTGCGGCGCCGTCGTCGTCGTCGAGCGGGGCCGAGGGGGCGGCGGCTCCCGCCGCAGCCGGCCGCGTGGTCCGGGCGTCGTTCCGCGCCGAGGCGCTCGGCGTCGACAAGCCCTACCTGGTCTATCTCCCGGCCGGCTACGACGCGGCGACCGAGCGGCGCTATCCGACGATCTACATGCTGCACGGCCTCGGCGGCAACCAGGGCAACTGGATCGAGTCGGGCGCGCTCGATCGCGCCGCCGACGGGCTCGGGCTGCAGGCGATCGTGGTGATGCCCGACGGCGACGCCAGCTTCTACGCCGACTGGGCGAGCGGCGAGGATCGCGAGGCGTGCGCGATCCGCGGCAACCCGTTCAACCGCGGCGAGCAGGCCGACGCCTACTGCGTCGCGACGCCCGCCTACGAGACCTACGTCGTCCGCGATCTGATCGCCCACGTCGACGCGACCTACCGCACCGCCGCGACCCGCGCCTCGCGCGGCATCGGCGGCCTGTCGATGGGCGGCTTCGGCGCGCTGGCGCTGGCGATGCGCCATCGCGACACCTTCGCCGCGGCGGCGTCGCACTCCGGCGTCGACTCGCTGTTCTACGCCGGGCCGTTCCCGTACCAGCGCGGCCAGGTCGTGCTGCTGGACGACGTCAAGAGCTGGGGCCGCGACATGGATCCGTTCGGCAGCCACGTCCGCCGCATCTTCGGCGGCGACCTCGCGCGCTGGCGCGATCACGATCCGGTGACGCTGGCGCAAGGCCTGGCGCCTGGCGACCTCGCGCTCTACCTCGACTGCGGCACCGACGACGGCTTCCAGCTCCACAACCACGCGCAGTATCTCCACGACGTGCTGCTCGATCGCGGCATCGCCCACGACTGGTACCTCGGCCCCGGCCGCCACGACTTCGGGTTCTGGAAGTCGCGCATCGACGACAGCCTCGGCTTCTTCGCGCGCTCGCTGACGCCCGCTAGTCCTTGATCGTCGCGATCGGCGCGAACGACGCATCGAGCACGGTGAGCTGGGTCGGCTCGACGATCCAGATCCGATCGCCGCCGCGGTGGTAGGCGCGCGGCGGCACCGCGGTCGCGGGGACCGGGTAGCCGAGCGCGGCGTCGCGGGTCGGCGGCTGCTCGCGCCGCGGCGCGACCGGGGCGCCATCGCCGATCGCCCACGCCGAGATCGCGGCGCCGCGCCGCACCACCACCTGATCGCCGTCGAGCCACGCCGCGTCGGGCGGCGCCGGCAGATCGACCTTCCACGCCAGCCGCCGCTCGCGCAGCTCGACGAGGATCAGGCGCGCGCCACCGCCCGGCCGCCCGAGCACCTCGAGCGCGCGCTCGCCTTCGGACACCGTCGCGAGGCCGGGCAGCGTGTACGCGTGCGGATCGGACGGCGCGTCCTCGGCCAGATCGAACGACGCGATCTTCGCGCCGGTCGCGGTGTCGAACGCGAACAGGTGAGGATGGCCGCCGCGGGCGACGCGCACCGTCACCACCGACGGCGACGCCGCCACCGCGATCGCGCCGGGCGCTCCCGCGTAGCGCGGCACCAGGCCGCGCCAGCGCAGCCGGTCGCGGCTGCGGACCTCGACGAACGCGTGGTCGGTGCCGCGCTCGCGGCGGATCACCACCGCGCCGCCGTCGGGCAGCGCCAGCAGGTCGACGTAGTCGCCCGGCCGCGGTCGCGCCTGCACCAGCCACCACGATCCGAGCGCGCCCAGGGACAGCGCGATGGTGAGCACGACTGCGACGACGATCCGGCCATTGCGTGCCACGGGCGCACGCTAGCTCACATCGATCGACCCCGCCATCGTGGTAGTCCTCCCGATCGATGGACGGCTTCCTCCGCTGGCTGATCGACGGCGGCGCGCACGTCGACGGGCTGGACGTGCGCGAGCTCGGCGGGCGGCGCGGCGTGGTGGCGCTGCGCCGATTTGCCACGGGCGAGGCGGTGGCGCGGGTGCCGCGGCCGCTGCTGATCACCCGCGAGCTGGTGCGCGGCTCGTCGATCGGCCGGCAGATCCGCGACGCCGGCATCGAGCTGTCCAACCACCACTCGCTGTTCGCGGCGTGGCTGCTGCTCGAGCGGCGCGACGCGCGATCGACGTGTCGGCCATACCTCGACGTGCTGCCGCGCGATCTGTCGAGCTTTCCGATCCACGCGACCGGCGCCGAGCGCGCGCTCCTGGCCGGGACCTTGGCCGGCGAGCTGCTCGACGAGCTGCGCACCGCGATCGACGACGACTACGTGCGGCTCGGCGAGCGGGTGCGGATGTTCCGCGCGATCGATCGCGACGAGTTCACCTGGGCTCGGCTGTGCGTCGGCGCCCGCGCGTTCAGCGTCACCATCGACGGCATCGGCACGATCGCGCTGGTGCCGTTCGCCGATCTCCTCAACCACCACCGCGATCGCCACACCGTGTGGAGCTACGACCAGGTCGTCGCGGAGTTCGTCCTCACCGCGCAGCGCGACATCGCGGTCGGCGACGAGGTGTGGAACGGCTACGGCGCCAAGGGCAACGGTCGCTTCCTGGTCCAGTACGGCTTCTGCGTCGACGACAACGCCGACGACGAGGCGCAGCTGTGCTTCCCCGAGCGCTTCCGCGTGCCGCGCGATCCCGAGCACGCCGCGTCCAAGCAGCTCCACGACTGGCTGCGCCAGCGCCACCGCGACGACGCCGCGGCGCGCGCTGCCCTGGTCACCGCGATCCGCGCCGCGCTCGCGCGCCTGCCCGCGACCCTCGACGACGACGCGGTCCTCGCCCGCGCCGATCGGTCGCCCCACGTCCGCAACTTCATCGCCACCCGCCGCGGCGAGCGCGCGGTGCTCCAGGCCTGGCTCGACCGCGCCGATCAGCGCGCGTAGACGGCCTGCTCGATCGCCACGGGCAACGTCAGCCCCACGACGTTGGTCATGACGATGACGCTGAGACGCGCCGCGAGATCGACCCCGAAGTACGTGCCGTAGACGCCTGCCCACGACCGACGCCGTAACCGAAGCTCCAGCCCGGGCCCTGGATCGGCGCGAGCGTGCCGATCTGGTTCTGCGTCATCGCGCGCGCGGTCTCGGGGGCGAGGATCGGCGCGCCGCCGGTCCGGATCGCCTCGACGAAGCGCAGGTAGTCACGCGCGGTGCTCGCCGCGCCCGCGCCGCCCGAGTGGTACGGCCTGGTGATAGGAGCCGTCGGGCGCCTGCATGAACCGGTAGCCGAGCCCCGACGGATGCGTGATGAGGTGGCGCACCGTGATCACCGCGTCGCGTCCGTCGGCGAGCCTCGGCCGAAAGTCGGGCAGCCACTTCGTCATCGACGCGAGACGGAAGATGGTGTCCGCGGTGACGGGCGTCTTCGCCTCGCGATCGGCCTGCCCGGTGGCGCGCTGGTAGATCACGTTGCCGTCGCGCGCGATCACCACGACGACGCCGACCGTGCGCTGGGCGGCGACCACGGCGTCGATCATCAGGAACCAGATCAACGACAGTCGCTTCGACTTGCTTCCGCCACTGCGACTTCTGGTAGCACGACACCCGGCGGCGCGGCGCGGTTGCAGTAGCATGCGCGCATGGGCCAGCTCGACGCGTTGATCGACGACGATCGGATCGAGGTGCGCGTGATCGGTGCGTACCTCGACGGCCTCGGCGCCGAGGCGCGGTGGGCCGAGGTCGGCGGCCTCGGCCGCGGCCGCCAGCGTCGGCTGTACGAGAAGGCAGCCCACGGCGCTGCGATCGAGCTCGCGCACTTCGTCGGCACCGCCGCCGCGCGGGTCGAGGTGATCCACGACGGCCGCAACACCCTGCCGCTGCCCGGGCCGCTGCGCCGGTTCCAGAAGCGCTTCTGTCGCCCCGACGTCGACGGTGACGCCCGGCTGTTCGGCTACAACGAGGGCGCCACCCGCGCGGTGATCGGCCCCGGCTACTTCGTCGCCGAGCCGACCGCCGGCCGGCCGCACTGGACCGCGCGCGGCGCGGTCGTCGTCGACTACTACCAGGTGCCCGACGGACCGGTCGCGACCGGCTGGCCGCGCGTCGTGCCCAACCACCGCGGCCTGCAGCGCTTCGTCTTCGACGCGACCCGCGACTTCATGCGGCAGGTGTCGGGCCACGTCTCGATCGGCGCGGCGTACAAGGGCGACCGGCCGCTCGATCACTACTTCGTCCTCTGCCGTCAGTGAGGCGCGCGCCGCGCCTGCACGCCGTCGAACCCGACGACGCTGCCGTTGCCGAGCCCCGCGGCGTTGGCCTCGTCGGTGTCGAGGTGCAGATCGAGCGCGTACTTCGGGCTGACGCGCACCAGCACGTCGCCCATGCTCATCTCGCGATCGCCGTCGGCCTGGACCGCGATCATGTCGCCGTCGCCGACCCCGAAGCGGCGGGCGTCGTCGGGGCTCATGTGGACGTGGCGCTGCGCGAGGATCACGCCGCGCGCGATCGTCACCTCGCCGTGCGAGCCGCGGAGCCGTAGCCCCGGCGTGCCATCGAGCTTGCCCGACTCGCGCAGCGGTGGATCGAGGCCGAGGCGCATCGCGTCGGTGCGCGCCAGCTCGACCTGGGTCTCGGCCCGCAGCGGGTGGATGATCGCGACGCCCGCCACCTCGCCCTTCGGGCCGATCAGATCGACCGTCTCGCGGGTGACGTACTGACCCGGCTGGGTGACGTCGCGGCGCCGCGTCAGCTCGACGCCCGGTCCGAACAGCGCGTCGCAGTCGGCCCGCGACAGGTGGACGTGGCGGACCGACACGCCGATCGGGATCGGCTGCGTGCGCACGCTGCGCAGCGCCGCGGTCGGGCCGTGCAGGCAGCGCGCGACCTCGCGCGCGATCATCCGCTCCTCGTCGGTGCGCACCACCAGCACGCGGGTCCGGGCGTGGCGCGTCGCGACGTCGATCACGCCGCCGGCGTCGGCCGCGCGCGCCGTGCGGTTCGCCTCGCGATCGAGCTCGACGCCGAGGAAGCCCAGCCGATCGCACACCCGCTCGCGGACCAGCGCCGAGTTCTCGCCGATGCCGCCGGTGAAGACGATCGCGTCGGCGCCACCGAGGGTCGCCGCGTACGCGCCGATGTACTTGCGGATCCGGTGGACGAAGACGTCGATCGCCAGCCGCGCCCGCGCGTCACCGCCCTCGGCCGCCGCCTGGATGTCGCGGAAGTCGGCGCCGCGGCCCGACAGCCCCGCGAGCCCCGACTTGCGGTTGAGCAGCTGGTCGACCTCGTC
>JAYTAJ010001223.1:0-5741 GCA_043737575.1 Myxococcales bacterium
ACAGCGATCCGTGGAGCGCGGGCGCGGTCGTCGAGGCCCGCCGCCACCTGCGGTTCGCCCACGCGACCCACGTCGCGACCGCGAAGGGCAACTGCGTGCGCTGCCACGCCGACGTCAGCCGCACCGACGGGCCGATCCGTCCGCGCATGGCGACCTGCCTGAAGTGCCACGAGCATCAAGATCAGTTCGAGCCCGATCGCTGCGACACCTGCCACGTCGATCTCGAGACCGAACGCACGCTGCCCGAGTCGCACCTCGTCCACGACGGTGACTGGATGCGCGAGCACGGCGTGCGCGCCGCCAGCAACGCCGCGATGTGCAGCGCGTGCCACAGCGAGCCGACCTGCGCCGGCTGTCACGGCGTCACCGCGCCGAGGGTGCCGGCCAAGCTGCGCTTCGACATTCCTGACGGCAACGGGCTGCACCGCGCGGGCTTTCGATCGCATCACGCCGAGGAGGCCCGCGCCGATCCCGGCTCGTGCAGCGCATGCCACGACGACCGCGCGTGCCGCGACTGTCACGTCGCCGAGGGCGTCGCCGCGATCGGCGTCGGTGGCCTCAGCCCGCATCCGCGCGGCTGGGTCGGCGTCGGCGTCAGCGGCAACGATCACGGCCCCGCGGCGCGGCGCGATCCGGCGTCGTGCGCGAGCTGTCACGGCGGCGCGGGTGAGCAGCTGTGCGTCGGCTGTCACCAGGTCGGCGGCATCGGCGGCTCGCCGCATCCGCCGGGGTGGCGAAGCAACCAGCCGCGCTCGGCGCTGCCGTGTCGCCTGTGTCATCGGTGAAGACCAAGCTGGCGATCGGCGCGGCCGCGCTGGTCGCGCTGGTTGGCGTCGGGATCGCGATCCTGCTCGCGCTGCGCGCCAAGGCATCCGAGGAGTCGACGCCGACGCGCGACGTGCCGCTGCGGTGGCAAGACGTGCGCGCCAGCGCGGGCCATCAGCACCACCTCGCGATCGCGACGATCACCTGCGCCGACTGTCACACCGACGCCAGCTTCGACGCGCCGACCGACGCGGCGTGCGCGACCTGCCACGCCAACGCCGATCACACCCACGCCGTCGTCGCCGGGCCCGAGGCGCCATCGGCGTGCCGCACCTGCCACGACTTCTCGGGCGACGCGACGATCGTCGCGGGCGGGTGCGCGCGCTGCCACGACGGCGATCCCGCGCCCGCGCCCGCGCACCACGCCGGCGTCGACTGCCGCACCTGTCACGCGGTCCACGCCGCGGCGCCGCTGACCCCGACCTGCGTCGGGTGCCACGACGCGACGGTGCGACGCCACGGCGCCACCGATCCCGCTGACGCCCAGCGCTGCCTCGACTGCCACCGCGCCCACGAGGCGCCGGTCCGCGCCGCCGAGCGCTGCGCCAGCTGTCACCGCACCACCGAGCCGCGCGTCGCCGCGACCGCGCTGCGCCGCGGCCACGACACCTGCACCACCTGCCACCGAGGCCACGACTTCGTCGCCGCGTCGGTCGCCACCTGCGCGAGCTGTCACGCCAGCACGCCGCTGATGAAGGTCACCGCGCGCGCGCACCAGGACTGCAAGTCGTGTCACGCGCCCCACGACGTCGCGGGCGCCGCGGCGACGTGCGAGAGCTGCCACCGCAGCCTCGAGGCCCACCATCCCGGCGCGCCCGGCGAGCGCTGCGTGACCTGTCACGCGCCGCACCCGAAGGACGCGAACGCGGCGCGCCCGGTCGCCGTGTGCGCGGGCTGTCACGGAGCCGCGAGCCCGAGCGCGTTCCACGCCGCGACGCTGTCGTGCGCGAGCTGTCACCCGCCCCACGCCGACGCGCGCGCCTTCGTCACCCGCGGCAACGGAGCGTGCCGCACCTGCCACGCCGATCGCCGCACCGCCGGGGCCCACGCCGACTGCGCGAGCTGTCATCCGACCGCGGCGCACCAGCCGGCGACCGCGCCGCCGCCGTGCGCGCGCTGCCACCGCGATCAGGCCACGCGCGCCGCCGCCGGCGTCGCTCACGCCGACTGCGCGCGTTGTCACGGCGCCGACGTCCACGCGCCGGTCGCGGCGCCGCCGTGCGCGACCTGCCACGTCGCCGAGGCGCGGACCGCGCCGCGCGGCCACGTCGATCAGTGCCGCACCTGTCACGACGCCCACGCGACCACGCTGACGGCGAAGGCGACCTGCAGCACCTGCCACGCCGATCGCGCGTCGACCGGACCGCACCAGGACGTCGCGTGCGCGAGCTGCCACCGCGCCCACGGCCCGGGCGGCGTCGCGTCGCCACCGCGGTGCGGCACCTGCCACGCACCGTCGAGCTTGCCCGGCGTCCACGCCGCGGTCGGTCACCAGACCTGCGCCGACTGCCACGGCGCCCACACCGCGCCGCGCAGCGATCGCGCCAGCTGCCTTCGCTGTCACCAGGATCGCGTCGATCACGAGCCCGCCGCGACCAGCTGCGGCGGCTGCCATCCCTTTGGCGGCTGATCCCGGTCGCGCGCAAGGCTTGCGCGCGCCGTCGACGCCGCCCAACCGCTGCCGGCGATCCGGCGCACGCGCCCTCGGCACGGGCTTCGCAGCGCTGCCGCGGATGCCTCGCATCCCGATCCTGGGGTTCTTCGCACTCGCGTACGCGCTGTCGTGGCTGGCCTGGTTGCCGCTCGTGGCGGCGGCGCGGGGCTGGATCGACGTCGCACCGTCGCCGTACCTCCACCTGCTCGGTGGCCTCGGCCCCGCGGTCGCCGCGGCGATCCTGATCGGCCGCCGCGGTCGTCCCGCGCTGGTGCGCTGGCTCCGCGCGGCGGTCACCGCGCCGCCGCGCTGGATCGCGATCGCGATCGGCGGGCCGCTCGCGATCTACCTCGCCGCCGCCGCCGCGCTCACCCTCGCCGGCTACTCGCTCGATCTGTCGGCCACCGGGCGCAGCCTCGAGTATCCCGCGCTCGGCGTCGCCGGCTACGCGGTGGCGAGCGTGATCGGCTACGGTTTCGGCGAGGAGCTCGGCTGGCGCGGCTACGCGCTGCCGCGGCTGGCCGCGCGCCGCTCGTCCGTGCGCGCCACGCTCTATCTGGCAGGCGCGTGGGCGCTCTGGCACTTGCCGCTGTTCGCGTTCTCCTCGGGGATGGCGTCGATGGGGCCGGCCGAGATCCTCGGCTGGGCCAGCTCGATCGTCACCGGCGCGTTCCTCTTGACCGCGATCTTCCACGCCAGCGGCGACCGCGTGCTGGTGGTCGCGCTGTTCCACGGCGCCCTCGACGTGCTGATCGGCTCGCCGACCGGCGGCCCCCTGCAGATCACGATGGGGGCGATCGCGACCGTCGCCGGGATCGCGGCGATCCCGGTCGTCGTGGCTCACGACCGCCGACGCACCCACAGCGGATGAACCGGCTCGGCGCCGCACACCGCGGCGCGGCCGCAGTGCGGGTTGTCGAACACCAGCCCGGCCAGCACCGCGCGCAATCCGGCGGCGACCACGGGCTCGAGGGCGGCGCGACGGTCCGGCGACACCCGCGCCAGATCGACGGCGGCCGCCGCGAACATCGCGGGCAGCGCCGCCGGATCGGGATCGCGCCAGCCGCAGGTGTCACCGTCGATCGCCGCGCCGTCGGGCCGGCACTCGGGATGACGGCCGCACGCGGTGGTCTGGCGGATCCGCACGACCACGATCAGCTCGACCAGCTCGCGGCACGCGTCGCGCGGCAGCTCGGGCACGGCGCCGCACGCACCCGCGACGATGCGCTCGACGATCGCCGGCCACGACTCCGAGCCTGTGCGGACCTGGTGCATGTCAGTTCAGCATGAAGACGACCATCACCGCGATCAGCCCGACGCCGAGCGCGGTCCAGATGACGACGTGGAAGATCACGGGGCCGGGAGTCTCGATCGCCATGGCGCTCGATACAGCACCTGGCGTGCCAGCGCGATCGCGCGGCAGCCGCGCAGACTCTGCCGCCACCAGCCCGCCGCGGCCGCAGCGACGCAATCTTTGCGGGCGCGACCCCCACAGCGACGGCACACGCCTTGCGATGGGACGGCACGCCCATGGCCATGCAGAAGTTTCGTTACGACGACGCGATCGTCCGGAAGTTTCTGGCCGCGACCCTGCTCTGGGGCGCGGTCGGGATGCTCGTCGGGCTGTTCATCGCCCTCCAGCTCGCGGTGCCGTCGCTGAACGCGGCGCCGTACTTCACGTTCGGACGGCTGCGCCCGCTCCACACCAACGCCGTCATCTTCGCGTTCGCCGGCAACGCGATCTTCGCGGCGGTCTACTACTCGAGCCAGCGGCTGCTGAAGACACGCATGTGGAGCGACCGCCTGAGCCAGTTCCACTTCTGGGGCTGGCAGGTGATCATCGTCGCCGCCGCGATCACGCTGCCGCTCGGCATCACCCAGGGCAAGGAGTACGCCGAGCTCGAGTGGCCGATCGATCTGGCGATCACCGTCGTCTGGGTCGCGTTCGCGGTGAACTTCTTCGCGACGCTGTCGATCCGCCGCGAGCGCAACATGTACGTCGCGATCTGGTTCTACATCGCGACCATCGTCACCGTCGCGATCCTGCACATCGTCAACAACCTGGTCATCCCGGTGTCGCTGACGAAGAGCTACTCGATCTACGGCGGCGTCCAGGACGCGTTCGTGCAGTGGTGGTACGGGCACAACGCGGTCGCGTTCTTCCTGACGACGCCGTTCCTCGGGCTCATGTACTACTTCCTGCCCAAGGCGGCGGAGCGGCCGGTGTTCTCGTACCGCCTGTCGATCCTGCACTTCTGGACCATCGTGTTCCTCTACATCTGGGCCGGGCCGCACCACCTCCACTACACCGCGCTGCCGGCCTGGGCCACGACGCTCGGGATGATCTTCTCGATCATGCTGTGGATGCCGTCGTGGGGCGGCATGATCAATGGCCTGCTCACGCTGCGCGGCGCCTGGGGCAAGGTCGCCGAGGATCCGATCCTCAAGTTCTTCGTCGTCGGCATCACCTTCTACGGGATGGCGACCTTCGAGGGGCCGATGATGTCGTTCAAGAGCGTCAACGCCCTGTCGCACTACACCGACTGGAACATCGCGCACGTCCACGCCGGCGCGCTCGGCTGGGTCGGTTTCATGATCTTCGGGATGATCTACTGGCTGGCGCCACGGCTGTTCCAGACCGAGCTGTACTCCAAGCGCCTGGCCTCCGCCCACTTCTGGGTCGCCACCATCGGCATCGTCCTCTACGTGGTCTCGATGTGGGCCGCCGGCATCACCCAGGGGCTGATGTGGCGGGCATTCGACGACACCGGCCGGCTGCAGTACCCGGACTTCCTGCAGACGGTGATCCGGCTGATGCCGATGTACTGGGTGCGCGCGCTCGGCGGCTCGCTGTACATCGTCGGCACCCTGCTGTGCGGCTACAACCTGTACCGCACCTGGCGCAACCGCCCGGCGACCTACGCCGAGCCCGAGCTCGAGGCGCCGGTGCTGCCGCGGCTGCTGCCGACGCCGGCCAAGGGCGAGCACTTCCACCGCCGCTGGGAGGGGATGCCGCGGCTGTTCACCATCCTGACCGTGAGCGCGGTGATCATCGCCTCGCTGCTCGAGATCATCCCGACCCTGGTGCTCGGGGTCGGCGGGCCGCGGATCTCGTCGGTCCGGCCGTACACCCCGCTCGAGCTGTACGGCCGCGACATCTACATCCGCGAGGGTTGCTACAACTGCCACTCGCAGATGGTGCGGCCGTTCGTCGACGAGGTCGTCCGCTACGGCGAGTACTCCAAGCCCGGCGAGTTCGTCT
>JAYTAJ010001224.1:0-5737 GCA_043737575.1 Myxococcales bacterium
CCGCATCGAGCGGGACGCCTTCCACGGCGACTGGAACTACGTCATCCGACCGCGTCCAGCGCGGCCGTAGCCATCGACTTGTTCACTCGGGGGCCCTTAACTGCGCAATTGTCGTCGGAGCGGCACCTGTGGGAGGCGAGTCCGCGCCATCTGCCCAGCAGCGGCTGACGGAGCGCCCTGGTGAGGACGGCTCGCGGCCCCTGTGCCGTCGGTGCTGCGGAGGCGCTCGACCCGCGTCCTTAAGAGCGCGGCGCAGAGCTCGCTCGCGTGGCGGCGCAGCACGCGCTCGACCACCGAGTGGCCGCGCCGGGCGGCTTCGGGAATTGGAGCATCCAGGCCGGCGTTAGCGGCAACCTTGGTCGCACAGGTTTACGACTTGAGCCCGGCCAGGATATGACCCCGACGGCGTCCTGCTGTTCTTCGTGCAGGCCGTACAGGTCCAGTACGTGGCGCCGTGGACGACATGCACGTCACACAACTACGCCCCGCGGAAACGACGGCGCGGGGCACGACAAGACAGCAGCGGAGATGCGTTGGATGACATGCACACGTTCATGATCCACCGTGCAAGGCGGAACTGCAGTCGTACCGGGGCGCGATCGCCGCCAAGTTGCAGCAGATCGCGCCACTCGATCACGGCGCTGCGGTGGCCTTCCACCAGAGCGCCGGCGGGGCTCACGTTCCAGGAGTGGAGCAACAAGCTGGTCGGCCGGGGCTGGGTGATCCGCCCGTCGGAGCGACCGCTGTGACCGGGTGGGCGCGCGCCGTGGCAATGATCGCGTTGGCCGCGGTCGCGGCGTGCAAGACGCCAACCGCGCGCCCGACGACGACGTCTGCCGACGCCGCGATCGGCGCACCCGCGGACGCGGTGGCACGTCCGCCAGACGCCGCGGTGACGCGCTGCGGATCGAGTCCCGGTCCTGCCCTCGCGCCTGGTCGCGCCGCCTGGGCCGCCGCTGTGCTCACCGACGGGACCATCGTCCTGGGTGGCCCATCGACGATGGGCGGCTGGAGCGCGATCCTTGATCCGGCGTCGGGGACGATGGTCGACGTCGTCGTGCCCGGCGCGACCGCGGCGATCCGCATGGTGCGCGCGGGCGACGCTATCGTGATGCTGGGATCGCCCGATGGGCGCGACCCGGCCACCGCCGCGGCGCGCTTCGATCCTGGCACCCGGCGGTGGAGCAAACCGACGTCGGTGCCGCCCTGCGCGACGGCGGGTGACGGCGCCGCGTTCGACGTCACGGTCGAGCCGATCTCTCTGGGCGACGGCACCGTGCTGGTGGTCGGCGATCGCTGCGCGCTGCTCCTCGGCGCCAACGGGATCTGGACCGAGACCGCGCCACCGGTCCGGCAGCGCCGCGGCTTCACGCTCATCCGGCTGCGCGACGGCGACGTGCTCCGCGTCGGAGGCCTGGCCAGGGTGGACAGTACCGGTGGCATCGAGGCGTCGACCGTCGTCGATCGGTACGTAGTGACGACGCGCCGCTGGGTAGCGGTAGCACCCGCGCACTACATGCGTTACTCCCACGCTGCGGTCCTCCTGTCGGATGGCCGCGTGCTGGTAGTCGGGGGATGCGAGGACTCGGGGGTCATATGCAAGTCGCCGGCGCCGCCGCCCGAGATCTACGATCCGGTGCGTGATCGCTGGACCGTGCTGGGTGGCGGCCCGGTCACCAACCGCGAGCGCGCCACGCTCACCGCGTTGCCCGATGGCCGCGTCGTCGTGCTCGGCGGCTTCGTCGACGATACCGGCACGCGTCCTCCGAGCGGCGTGCTCGACGGCGATGGCTGGTTCGCGCTGCCGCCGCTGGCGGACGATCGCGGGGGGCAGGTGGCGGTGTCGGCCGGCGATCACGTTCTGTTTAGCGGACCGCTGGGCCAAGGCGGACTGCCGCCGCTCGAGTGGTACGGCGTCGCAGCCGACTGCCCAGCGACGCCGGTCGAACTGGCGCCGGCCCGCCCGCCGGTCGGTGGATCGTATCCATGACCCGGATCGCCACGATCGCCGCAGTGACCGGGTGGGCGCAGGCCGCTGCAATCGCGCTGGCCGCGTGCGAGAAGTCACCCACACACTCGACGACGACACCGGCCGACGCCGCGCTCGGCGCACCCGTGGACGCGGTGGCGCGACCGCGGAGCGACGCCGCGGTGGCGCGTTGCGGGACAAGCCCGGGACCGGCGCTCGCGGCCGGACGCGCAGCAACCGCCGCGGTCGCGCTCGCCGATGGCACGCTCCTGCTCGCCGGCTGGGCCGCTACCGGTAGCTGGAGCCTGATCTATGATCCGGCTTCGGGGCAGATGACCGACGTGGCCGCGCCCGCCGGATTCGCGGCGATCCGCATGGTCCGCACCGCGGACGGCGCCGCGGTGATGCTGGGCGCGTCCGATGCCGTGGGCCCTGCCACCCACGCCGCGCGCTTCGATCCCGACCGCAAGAAGTGGCGCGAGGTGATGGCGGTGCCTGCATGTGCTACCGACGATGCTCCGAGCCTCGACAACGAATTTGACGTCACCGCCGAGCCGATCGCGCTCGACGACGGCTCGGTGCTGGTGGTCGGTCACCGATGCGCGGTGTTCCTCGGCGACGGCGGTACGTGGTCGCGCGCGCCGACGCCGCCCCGTCAGCGCCGCGGCTTCACGCTGACCCGGCTGCGCGACGGCGGCGTGCTCCGCGTCGGCGGGCTCATGACGATGCCCGACGATTTCGATCTCGAGGCCTCGACCTTCGTCGATCGCTACGACGTGGCGAAGCGGCGCTGGAACGCGGTCGCGCCCGCGCACTACATGCGCTACCACCACAGCGCGGTACGGCTGGCGGACGGCCGGGTGCTGGTGGTCGGCGGTTGCGAGGACTCCGGGACCATCTGCCACAGCGAAGGCCGGCCGGCGCCACCGCCGGAGATCTACGATCCGGTCCGCGATCACTGGACGGTCCTCGGCGGTGCTCCGGTCACCAACCGCGAGCGCGCGATGCTGACCGCGCTACCCGACGGACGCGTCATCATGCTGGGCGGCTTCGTCGACGAGCGCGGCACGCTGCCGCCGACCGGGATGTTCGACCGCGGGCGCTGGGGCGCGTTGCCACCGCTGGCCGCCGACCGCGCGGGCGAGGTCGCGGTGGCCGCCGGGGATCACGTGCTGTTCGGCGGAGGGCCGTTCGACGTTGCTCCGCCGCTCGAGTGGTACGGCGTCGCGGCCGACTGCCCGACGACGCCAGTCGAGCTGGTGCCGGCGCCGCCGCCGGTCGGGGGATCGTTTCCGTGACCGAGATCGTCACGCTCACGGCTGTGACCGGGTGGGCGCAAGCCGCTGCAATGATCGCGCTGGTCGCGACCGCGGCGTGCAACAAGCCACCCGCACGCTCGACGATGCCGCCGGCCGACACCACGACGGGCGCACCCGAGGACGCGGTGGCACGTCCGCCCGACGCCGCCGTGGCGCGTTGCGGATCGAGCCCTGGGCCCGCGCTCGCACCCGGTCGCACCACCGGGGCCGCAGCGGTGCTTCCCGACGGGACGATCCTCCTGGGCGGCGCGTCGACGCTGGGCGGCTGGAGCGCGATCCTCGATCCGGCGTCGGGGACGATGACCGACGTCGTCGTGCCCGGCGCGACCGCGGCGATCCGCATGGTGCGCGCGGGCGACACGATCGTGATGCTGGGATCGCCCGATGGGCTCGACCCGGCCACCGCCGCCGCGCGCTTCGATCCGCAGGCTCGGCGGTGGAGCAAGCCGACGTCGGTGCCGCCCTGCTCGACGGCGGATCTGGCGGGCTCGGGCGGTCACTTCCCGGTCACTGTCGAGCCGGTCGCGCTGGCCGACGGCACCGTGCTGATGGTCGGCCATCGATGCGCGGCGATCCTCCGCGCCGACGGCCGCTGGGTCGAGACGGCGCCGCCGCTCGGACCGCGCCGCGGCTTCACGCTCACCCGGCTGCGCGACGGCGAGGTGCTCCGCGTCGGCGGCGTGGTGACGGTCGGCGGTGACATCGGCCTCGAAGCGTCGACCGTCGTCGATCGGTTCGACACGAAACAGCAGCTCTGGGTGACGGCCGCGTCCGCACACTACATGCGCTACGGCCACGCCACCGCGCGGCTGGCCGACGGCCGGGTGCTGGTGGTCGGAGGCTGTGAGGACTCCGGGGCCATCTGCCGAGAACCGGCCCCGCCGCCCGAGATCTACGAGCCGGCGCGCGATCGCTGGACCGCGCTCGGAAGCGGCCCTGTCACCGACCGAGAAAGCCCCACGCTGACTGCGCTACCCGACGGGCGCGCCCTGGTACTGGCCGGGGTCACGGACGATGGTGGTATGAATCCGCCGTCGGCGATCTACGACCACGGTCGCTGGTTCGCGCTGCCGCCGCTCGCGCAGCCTCGTGCCGGGCGGGTGGCCGTGCTCGCCGGCGATCACGTGCTGCTCGGCGGACGACTCACCCAGGCGAGCGAGCCGGTCCTCGAGTGGTACGGCGTCGCTGCCGACTGCCCAGCAACTCCGGTCGAGCTGGCTCCGGCGCGCCCGCCGGTCGGGGGATCGTACCCGTGACTACGGGCGGCTTCGCGGGCGCAGCAAACGCACCGCGCCGCGAAGCTGATCGTCCGTGACGTCCGGATCGAGATCGACGCTCGGCTCGCCGCGTACCTCACGCAGCGAGACGACCGTGGCGACGAGCTGCGCGCGATCCATCGCGAGGATCCGCCCGGTGTCGAGCTCGCCGTCCATGCTTCCGAGCGCCTGTACTTCACCGCCTCCGCCCACCGTCCGGGCCGCGCAGCGCGCCCGCGCCATCCGCGACAGCTCCCGCGCCGCCGCGCTCGGTGGGCCGGGATCCGCCGCCGCTTCGCGCGCGGCGTCCTCGACGAGTCCATCGATCAGCCGGATTGCGGCATCGTCGTCCTCGTCGGCCGGCGGCGGTGATTGGGTCATGACAAGAGGCTCTGGGTGCGTTCGCGCAGCGCCGATGGTAGCTCCTTTACCAGCCGCCGCAGCCGCCGCCGCGCCGCTCGCACCTCGACACGCGACAGCCCGGTACTCGCGGTGATCTCACCGTCATCGTCGGCTCCGCCGAGCACCGCCGTCATGTACGACAGCGCGGCCGCATCCCCGACCGCAAGGCTCCACAGGGCCGCCTCGCACGCCCGCGTCGCCGAGCGCAGATCGATCGCGGCCTCGGTGTTCGGCTCGCAAGAAAGGAGCCGCCGCTCGATGTGTTGGCCTTCCTCGTCGTTCTCCGCGAGGTGATCGAGCTGCACCCCGCGCTCGGCGCGTCGGCGACCTCGCTTCAGCACGACCTTCACCCTGTCGCACAGGTGCGCGCTCAGGCTGACTCGATCCGGTCGCCACCGGATCACGCCGTCGCACGTCGCGATGAGCGCGTCATGCACCAGGTCCTCCGCGGTGTCGCCGCACATCACCCCATCGAGCCCGGCGAGGCGAACCGTCGCGTAGGCGATCGCGCCTTCGATTCCTTCCGGCGTGGCCTGGCGCATGTACTCGGCGTCCCACGCTGGCGACGGCCAGACGATCGGCTCACGAGGCTGGCTGTCTTGATACAACATCGGCTCCATCGAAACTCCTCCGGTACGATCCCCGCGTCCTCTCGCCGCACTCGCGGCACGAGGTTGTTAATTCGGGCATTCGGGCTCTCCAACAGGTTTAGTGGGCGGCGAGATCGCGGAGAACGCAGCGTAGGACCGGCTGCGATGGCTTCCTGAGGGAGCTGGCGCGACGGGAGTGCG
>JAYTAJ010001225.1:0-5731 GCA_043737575.1 Myxococcales bacterium
GACGGCGTTGACGCAGCACCAGTCGAACTCGACGCTCGAGCCGATGCGGTAGCAGCCGGAGCCGAGGACCAGCACCTTCTTGCGATCGGTCGGGGCGACGTCGTCGGTGGTCGCGGCGTAGGACAGGTAGAGGTAGTTGGTCTGGGCCGGGTACTCGGCGGCGAGGGTGTCGATCTGCGCGAGGCCGGGCCGGACGCCGCGGTGGTGGCGGTGGGCGCGCACCGCGGCCTCGTCGACGCCGAGCCGCGCCGCGATCGCGAGATCGGAGAAGCCGGCGCGCTTGGCCTCGATGACCGCGGCTTCGTCGAAGGCGGCGAGGCCGTCGAGGGCACCGAGCCGGCGGTCGATCGCGACGATGCGCGCCAGCTCGGCGACGAAGAACCGATCGATCGCGGTCACCGCGGCCAGCTCGTCGACGGTGCCGCCGTCGGCGAGGGCGCGGGCCACCGCCAGGATCCGCCGCGGCGACGGCCGGGCCAGCTCGATCGCGACCTCGGCCGCGGTGACCGCGCGGGGATCGAGGCCGGACACGCCGACCTCGAGCATGCGCAGCGCCTTCTGCAGCGCCTCGGCGAACGACCGGCCGATCGCCATCACCTCGCCGACCGACTTCATCTCCGGACCGATCGCCGGATCGACGCCCGCGAACTTGTCGAGATCCCAGCGCGGGATCTTGCAGACGACATAGTCGAGCGCGGGCTCGAAGAACGCGGTGGTCACGCCGGTCACGCGGTTCGCGATCGACGGCAGGGTGTGGCCGAGCGCGATCTTCGCGGCGACGTAGGCGAGCGGATAGCCGGTCGCCTTCGACGCCAGCGCCGACGACCGCGACAGCCGCGGGTTGACCTCGATGACCCGGTAGTCCGACGTCGCCGGGTCGAGGGCGTACTGGATGTTGCACTCGCCGACGATGCCAAGGTGGCGGATCGTCCGCAGCGCCAGATCGCGCAGCAGCTGGTGATCGGCGTCGTCGAGCGTCTGCGACGGCGCCACCACGATCGACTCGCCGGTGTGGATGCCCATCGGGTCGACGTTCTCGAGGTTGCAGACGACGATGCAGTTGTCGGCGCCGTCGCGCACGACCTCGTACTCGAGCTCCTTCCACCCGGCCAGGCACTCCTCGACCAGCACCTGCGGCACGCCGGCGAACGCGCGCTCGACCGCGGCGGCCAGGCTGTCCGGATCCCGGACGATGGCGGCGCCCTTGCCGCCGAGCGAGAACGCGGCGCGCAGGATCACCGGCAGGCCGAGGGCGTGGGCGGCGGCGATCGCCGCGGCGGGCGTGGTGCAGGCGTGGCTGCGCGCGACCTTCACGCCGATCTGCGCCAGCGACGCGTTGAACAGCGCGCGATCCTCGGCGACGCGGATCGCGGCGATCGACGTGCCGATCACCTGCACGCCGTGGCGCGCCAGGACTCCCGCGGCGTCGAGGGCGAGGCCGCAGTTGAGCGCGGTCTGGCCGCCGAAGCCGAGCAGCAGCGAGTCGATGCGCTCGGCGACGATGACCTGCTCGACGAAGCCCGGCTCGACCGGGAGGAAGTACACCGCGTCGGCCAGCTCGGCCGAGGTCTGGATGGTCGCGATGTTGGGGTTGATGAGCGCGGTGTAGACGCCGTCCTCGCGCAGCGCCTTCAGCGCCTGCGAGCCCGAGTAGTCGAACTCGCCGGCCTGGCCGATCTGCAAGGCGCCCGACCCGAGCACCAGCGTGCGTCGCGGCTGGGTCACGCGGCCCGGCGGGTGCGCGCGACGACGCGCAGGAAGTCGTCGAACAGGTACGCGGTGTCGCGCGGGCCGGCCGCGGCCTCGGGGTGGAACTGCACCGAGCACCACGGCCGCTCGCGGTGGCGCACGCCCTCGTTGGTGCGGTCGTGGAGGTTGGTGAACCACGGCGTCCAGTCGGCGGGCAAGGTCTGGGCGTCGACGGCGTAGCCGTGGTTCTGGCTGGTGACGTAGGCGCGGCCGGTGTCGACGTCGATCACCGGCTGGTTGTGCGAGCGGTGGCCGTACGGCAGCTTGTACGTCCGCGCGCCCGCGGCCAGCGACAGGAGCTGGTGGCCGAGGCAGATGCCGAAGATCGGCAGGCCGGTCGCGAAGACGGTGCGCAGCCGCAGGACCAGCGCGCCGAGATCGGCGGGATCGCCGGGACCGTTGGTGAGCACGACGCCGTCGACCTCGGCGAGCAGCGGCTCCCACGCCTCGAAGAACCCGGCCCGCACCACCGCCGCGCCGCGGCTGACCAGCGCGCGCACGATGGTCTCCTTCGCGCCGGTGTCGATCACCAGCACCCGGGCGTCGCCGGCCCCGACGCGGACGATGCCGGGCGGCGTGACCAGCGCGGCGACGGTGGCCGGATCGATCGCGGCGGCGCCATCGCCGAGGACGCCAGGCATGGTGCCGCGCTCGCGCAAGCGCCGCGTCAGCGTGCGGGTATCGATGCCGTCGATCGCGGGCACGCCCTCGTCGCGCAGCCAGGCGCCGAGCGAGCGCACCGCGCGGTGGTGGCTGTACTCGGCGGCGCACGTCGACACCACCAGCCCCGCGACCTGCACCCGCGCCGACTCGAACGGCCCGGCCGGCACGCCGTAGTTGCCCTGCAGGGGATAGGTCATGACCAGGATCTGGCCGCGGTACGACGGATCGGTGAGCGTCTCGACGTAGCCGGTCATGCCAGTCGTGAACACGACCTCGCCGCGGGCGCCGCCATCGGCGCCGAACGATCGTCCGGTGATCACCGTCCCGTCGTCGAGGGCGAGCTGCATCGCTAGAACTGCCGCTCGTAGCGGGCGCGGTCGGACGACCTCGGCAGATCGTCCCAGGTCGACGAGCGGCGGTTCTTGCGTTGCAGCTTGTCGCGACCGAACAGCCGCATCACCACGCCCATCGGCGTGATCATGCCGTAGAAGAACAGCGCGACCAGCACGCGACTCATGATGTTGCCCATCACGAACGCGAGCGCCATCCACGGCAGGTACACCAAGAGCGCGAGCCGGGTGCCGGTCAGCCCGAGCAGCCCGGCGCCGCCGCCGATCGCCAGGAACACCACGGCCAGCGTCGGGTGATCGCGCCAGTACGCGAGGCCCGCGAAGATCGCGAAGCCGATGATCATCGTCACGCCGAACTTGCGCAGCTCGCGCGGCGTCGGGCGCCAGTTGATGTCGACGAGGGCCATGTTCGATTGGCTCAGAACAAGGTGTAGATGAACGGCGCGGCGCCGGTGCCGCCGGCGATGACGAGGCCGACCAGCAGCAAGACGACGATGATGATCGGCGCCATCCAGTAGGCCTTGTGGGCCCGCATGAACTGCCACAGCTCGGAGACGATGCTGGTGCGCTTGGCCATGTCAGTCCCCTCGATCGAACTGGGCGCGGTACTCGGCGGCGCCCTTCATGACGGGTTGCTCGGTCTTGAGACAGACGCAGTCTTCGAGGACCAGCACGTCCATGTCGGTGAACATGAAGCAGCGGTAGGCGTCGGCCGGCGTCGACACGATCGGCTCGCCGCGGATGTTGAACGACGTGTTGACGACGACGCCGCAGCCGGTGCGGGCCTTGAACGCCGAGATGATCTTGTGGTAGCGCGGCGACCGGGTCGCGCTCACCGACTGCACGCGCGCCGAGTAGTCGACGTGGGTGATCGCCGGCAGATCCGAGCGCGGCACGTTGAGCTTGTCGATGCCGAACAGCGCCTGCTCGTCGGCCGACATCGCCCGCCGCCGGTCCTCGCGCACCGGCGCGACCAGCAGCATGTACGGGCTGGGCGCGTCGAGGTCGAAGTAGGTGCCGACGTCCTCCTCGAGCACGCTCGGCGCGAACGGCCGGAACGACTCGCGAAACTTCACCTTCACGTTCATCGTCGCCTGCATCGCGGTGTTGCGGGCGTCGCCGAGGATGCTGCGGTTGCCGAGCGCGCGCGGCCCGAACTCCATGCGGCCCTGGACGTGGCCGAGCACCTTGCCGTCGTCGAGCAGCTTGGCGATCGCGGCGCACAGCGCGTCCTCGTCGTCGTACTTCTGGTAGACCGCGCCGATCGAGTCGAGGTAGGCGACGACCTCGGCGGTGGTGGCGCGCGGCCCGAGCTGCGAGCCGCGCAGCGAGTCCTCGGGATCAGGCGTGCGCGGCTGATCGAGGATGTGGTGCCACGCGATCAGCGCCGCGCCGAGCGCGCCCCCGGCGTCACCGGCGGCGGGCTGGATCCAGAGGTGCTCGAACGGACCCTCGCGCAGAATGCGGCCGTTGCCGACGCAGTTGAGCGCGACGCCGCCGGCCAGGCACAGGTTGGGCAGGCCGGTGACCTTGTGGACGTTGCGGACCACGGCGAGCATCACGTCCTCGCACACCTTCTGCACGCTGGCCGCGAGATCCATCTCGCGCTGCGACAGCCTGGCCTCGGGCGCGCGCGGCGGACCGCCGAACAGATCGTGAAACTTCGCCGACGTCATCGTCAGGCCGGCGCTGTAGTTGAAGTACGACTGATCGAGCCAGAACGAGCCGTCGTCCTTCAGGTCGATGATGTGCTTCCAGAACAGGGCGACGTACTTCGGCTCGCCGTAGGGCGCGAGGCCCATGACCTTGTACTCGCCGGTGTTGACCTTGAAGCCGGTGTAGTAGGTGACGGCGCTGTAGAGCAGCCCGAGCGAGTGCGGGAAGCGGATCTCCTGGCGCAGCTCGAGCTGGTGGCCGCGGCCGACGCCCCAGCTGGTGGTGCTCCACTCGCCGACGCCGTCGAGCGTGATCACCGCGGCCTCCTCGAACGGCGACGGGAAGAACGCGCTGGCGGCGTGGGACTCGTGGTGGCCCATGAAGTAGATCGGGCCCTCGTAGCCATCGCCGAGGCCGCGATCGATCTCGCGCGGCAAGAACAGCTTCTGCCGCAGCCACAGCGGCAGCGCCTTCATGAACGAGCGCAGGCCGACCGGCGCGTAGGCGAGGTAGGTCTCGAGCAGGCGCTCGAACTTCAAGATCGGCTTGTCGTAGAACGCGACGTGATCGAGCTGCGCCGGCGTGATGCCGGCCTCGGCCAGGCAGTAGTCGACCGCGTGCTTGGGGAAGCGGTGGTCGTGCTTCACCCGGCTGAAGCGCTCCTCCTGCGCCGCCGCCACGATGACGCCGTCGCGCACCAGGGCCGCGGCGCTGTCGTGATAGAAGGCGGAGATCCCGAGGATGGTCGTCATTCAGAGGAGCGCAGACTCTGGCACATCCACGGTGCGATGGTGTCCCCGGCCACGCGGTGGCCGTCGGGGTTCCAGTGACCCTTGCCGAGGTTCGGTCCCTTCCAGCCGTGGAAGAACTTCTGATCGCGCACCGCGAGGTCGGCCAGGGTCGGCGCCAGCGTGAGGATCGCGATGCCCTCGCGCGCGGCGAAGTCGGCGAGGCGGCGATCGGGGTAGAGCAGATCGGTCGCGCCGATCGCGGTGCGGAACCGATCGCGCACCGCGACGTCGGGGTGGACCTGGATCGAGTTCGACAGCGTGACCAGGAAGAACCGGGCGTGGTGGGCGGCGACCTCGTCGCGGATCTTCACCAGTAGCGCCTCGGTCACGCGCCAGGCGTCGCGCCACACCGGATCGCGCGGCTCGACGAACACCGCGTTGCGCAGCCCGACCTCGCCCTTGGCGACGTCCTGATCCTGGCCGCACGCGCCGACCTGGCCGCACAGCGCGAGGTTGAGGCGGACCTGGTTGCCGAGCTGCAACACCCGCGAGTGGCGGATCAGCCAGTGGACCGCGCGCCCG
>JAYTAJ010001226.1:0-2490 GCA_043737575.1 Myxococcales bacterium
GCCCGGCCTGTCGCGCCGCAAGGCCCGCGTGCTCATCGACATCGGCGGCGTCTTCGTCGATCGCGCGCGGGTCAAGGTCGCGGGCCGCGTGGTCCGCGCCGGTCAGGTGAAGGCCACGCTCGGCGGCGCGCTCGACCGCGCGATCGACGGCGCGGTGGCCCAGCGCCGCGCCGATCGGACGGCGCCGCGGGCCGGCCCGACCGGCGCCGCCACCCTCGTCATCGTCCACGAGGACGAGCACCTCGTCGTCGTCGACAAGCCGGCCGGGCTCGTCACCGCGCCCACGCCCGAGAGCGATCGCGGCGACCTGCTCGACCTGCTGGCGCGCCGCCCCGGCGCCGGCCCGATCTTCCTGGTGCATCGCCTCGATCGACCGACCAGCGGCCTGCTGGTGTTCGCGCGCACCGCCGACGCCAACCGCGCGCTCGCCGACAAGCTGGTGCGCCACGACGTCGAGCGCGAGTACCTCGCCGTCGTCGCCGGCGACGTCGCCGCCGCGGTCGCCACCCTCGATCGCCCGCTGCGCGGCCAGCGCGCGGTCACCCACGTCGTCGCGCGCACCCCGCTGGCCGGCGGCCGCGCCACCGAGCTCCGCGTCCGCCTCGAGACCGGCCGCACCCACCAGATCCGCCTCCACCTCGCCGACGTCGGACATCCGGTGCTCGGCGACGGCGAACACGGCAGCGAGTCGTCGCGCCGGTTTCGCCCGCGACCGCCACGCCTCGCGCTCCACGCGACCGTGCTCGGCTTCGCGCATCCGATCACCAGCGCGCCGATGCGCTGGGAATGCCCGTGGCCCGACGACGTCGCGCCCTGGGTCGCCACCCTCCGTACCGAGGTTCCGCCGTGATCATCCGTTATTGCTTCGTTCGCCTCGCCGCCAACTACGCCACCGATCAGTCCCGCGCCGAGGCGATCGCCGAGGCCCGCACCCTCGACAAGATCGCCGGCATCACCGTCGTCGCCGGGGTCTCGGCCGACGCCAGCGCCGCCTCGTGGGATCTCGCGATCGCGATCCACGCCGCGTCGGCCGAGGCCCTCGCCGAGGCGACCCGCACCGCGTCGTGGGGCCAGTTCTTCGACGGCTACCTCGGCAAGCGCACCGCGGTGATCAAGGCGTGGAACTTCGCCACCGCCGCCGCCCCGCCACCCGCGGCGTAGCGTTCACAGCCCGTCGTTGAGCAACCACTGCGGCGCGTGGGCGTCGGCGACGACGCCGTCGCGCCAGACCGAGACTCCCGCCACCAGCGCGGCCTCGAGCCCGATCGCGCGCGCCCCCGCGACGTCGGTCTCGAGCTGATCGCCGACCACCAGCACGCGACCGCCCCCGCCGATCCGGCGATGGGCCTCGGCGAAGATCGCCGCCGCGGGCTTGCCGAGGACGACGAACCGCGGCGGCGCCGCGAACCGCCGCACCAGCACCGCCTCGATCATCGCCGCCATCGTGCCCGCGGTGAAGCCGAGCGCGCCGCCGCCGCGCGGGAACACCAGATCCGGGTTGGCGACGATCAGCGCCAGCCCGCGGCCGGCGTCGAGGGCGCGGACGCACGCCGTCAGCGCCGCGTTCATGCCGGGGAGGAAGTCGAAGCCCGCGTCGTCGCAGATCACCAGCGCGTCGATCGCCGCGCCGTCGTCGAGCCCGACCACCTCGAGGCCGGCGTCGCGGGCGTAGGTCCCGGCGTCGGCGGTGCCGAGCACGATCGCGCGCGCCCCCGCCAGCTGGTGGGCCTCGACGTACGGCGCGATCATGTCGCCCGCGGTCACGATCTCCTCGGCCGCGATCGTCAGCCCGAGCCGCGCGAACCGCGCCGCCACCGTCGCCGGCAGGCGCGACGCGTCGTTGGTGATCACCGCGAGCCGCTTGTCCGCCGCGCGCACCGCCGCGATCGCCGCCGCCGCGCCCGGGGTCGGTCCGCTGGCGTCGACCAGCACGCCGTAGGCGTCGAACAAGAAGCCGTCGTAGCGATCGATCAGCGCGGCGAAGCGCGCGGGCACGGGAGGCACGGCGCGTCGTACCACGGCTGCGGTAGGATGCGCCCACCATGCGTCCGTACCTCGACCTCCTGCGCACCGTGCTCGCCGACGGTGAGCGCCGCACCGATCGCACGGGGACCGGCACGCTGTCGGTGTTCGGCGCGCAGACTCGCTACGATCTGCGCGACGGCTTTCCGATCGTCACGACCAAGAAGGTGCTGTTCCCCGCGGTCGTGCGAGAGCTGCTCTGGTTCCTGCGCGGCTCGACCAACATCTTCGACGATCTCCACGCCCACACGCCGATCTGGGACGCCTGGGCCGACGAGCGCGGCGAGCTCGGGCCGATCTACGGCCACCAGTGGCGCAACTGGGGCGGCGACGGCGAGCGCCCCGGCATCGATCAGCTCGCCGAGGCGATCGCCACGATCCGCCGCGATCCGACCTCGCGCCGCATCATCGTCAGCGCCTGGAACGTCGCCGATCTGCCGCGGATGAAGCTGCCGCCGTGCCACGCGT
>JAYTAJ010001227.1:0-2490 GCA_043737575.1 Myxococcales bacterium
AGCAGCACGTCCTCGCGCGGGAACACGTAGCGCTTGCCGCACAGCCGCAGCTCGAGCTCGGTGCCGTCGTCGCGGATCGGCTCCATGAACGGGTTGTGCTCGGCGATCAGCACCCGCTCGCGGAAGTCCTTGCAGATCGTCGCCAGCGCGTCCTTGATCAGCGCGAACGGCAGCATGTTCGCGAAGCTGACGTCGGTCAGCTCGAGCACCGCGCCGACCTGATAGTTGTGGCCGTGCAGGCGCTCCTTGGTGCCGTCGGGGAACACCGTCATGTGCGCGCACGAGAACTTGTACTGATCGCGCGCGACCACGACCCGATGCCTGCGCTGCATGCGCGCAGCATTGCCGCAAAGCCGCGCGGTGACCAGCGGCGGCGCGGTCACTTCGCGGTGACGTGGAAGACGCCGGTCCAGTCGGACGGCGGCGGCGCGGCGGCGTAGGCGAGGCAGCGCTCGAGCAGGTGGCGCGCGGCGCGATCGTCGGGGCGCACCGCCAGCGCCGCCTGGTACGCGGCGGCGGCGCCCTCGAAGTCGCGGGCCAGGTAGCGCGCGAGGCCGTCCTCGCAGTGGCGGGCCAGCGCGACCTGATCGGGGTCGTCGTCGGACGGCAGGCCGAGCACCTCGAACACGCGCACCGGCTCGGCCCGGCCCTTGACCGCGACGACGTCGAGGGGCCGGGCGATGATGCGATCGCCCGCGGCGCGGCGGGTCGACTCGGCGATCGCGATCGTGGTGCCGTAGAGCTTGTTCAGGCCCTCGAGCCGGGCCGCCAGGTTCACGACGTCGCCCATGACCGTGTAGTTCATGCGCTCGTGGGAGACGATGTTGCCGACCAGCGCCTCGCCGGTCGCGAGGCCGATGCGGGTGTGGAGGCGCGGCGCGGTGGCGGCGAGGTTGCGGCGCATCCGGACCGCGGCCTCGCACGCGAGGGCGGCGTGCTCGGCGCGATCGGCGGGCGCACCCCAGAACGCCATCACGCCGTCGCCGAGGAACTTGTCGACGGTGCCGTGGTGCGCGGCGATGACGCGGGTGACCTCGTCGAGGTAGCCGCCGAGCAGCTCGACCAGCGCCGCGGGCTTCACCGACTCGGCGATCGTCGTGAAGCCGGCGATGTCGGAGAAGAAGATCGTCAGCTCCTTGACCTTGCCCTCGAGCACCGCCTCTTGCCCCGATGCCAGTCGTCCGGCTCATTCGCTTCGCCTCGCTTGGAATCCGCTCGCGCGCCGACCCGGTTCCTTCGGGTACGGCATCCCGCCTTCCTCTCCTCCCAACTCCCGTCTCGTTCTCAATCGCCGCGCTCCCCGCGCGGCATCGGCGCCGCACGTCGTGCGCGCCATCTCCCCTGCCGAGCGTCGCTCGGCTGAAAGGCCCTCCCTTGTCCGCTTCCCATGCCTACCTCGACGACTCTGCTCACTTCAACGACTGCAATGGCAGCGACGGTCCGCCGCCGATCGACTACCGCCCGCTCCGCGATGCCGCGCGCACCGCGATCTCGTGGGCGCTCGACGTGGCGCGCACGGTCGCGACCGAGCCCGACGATCGCGAGGCGATCGATCGCGTCGAGCGCGCGGCGCTGGCGACGGTCGACGGCGTGCCGATGTGCTGCCGCGCGCCCGAGCTGCGCGCGTCGCACGAGGACGCGCTGATCACCGCCAGCATCCTGATCGAGCGCTTCGAGATCGACTTCCGCATCCCCGGGCTGTCGCAGCTGTTCAACGCGATCTACGACGCGGTCGACTGGACGCAGCGCTCGGTCGTGCCGACGAAGGCGCCGCGCACCGTCGACAACCACGCCACGCACCGCCACGCCGACGCGACCACCCTGGCGCGCGCGCTGGCGGCGCAGCTCGGCCACGCGCCGCGCGTCGCGCACGGCGAGGTGCCGCTCGCCCACGTCCTGGTCTTCCCCATCCGCTGACCACCCACCACCGAGGTCCCATGAAGTCCAAGCAGAAGCACAAGCCTCCGTCGAAGCACCGCAGCCACGCGAGCCGTCCGCCCTGGCTCCGCAACGCCGACCGCGTCGACAGCCTCGACACCATCGATGTGCCGGAGCAGCTCATCATGCCCGCGCCGGTCTCGTTCGGACCGGTGCCGGGCGCGCCCGAGGCGTCGTCGATGGCGATGATCCCGTACAACGCCGGCGCGCTCGCGGCGCCGATGCGGCCGTCGTCGCTGCCGCGCGCGACGCTCACCAAGCGCGCCACCGCCGCCGCGCGCGCCAAGGCTGCGGCGCTGAAGCCGGAGGTCGTGAACCCGCTCAACAAGGCGCACCTCCTCGGCGTGGCGGCGAGCGCGGGCGGCGGCGTCGCGGCGTCACTCGCCGCGCGCGAGCTCGGCGACAACCTCGGCGAGAAGAACCTCGCGGTGGGGCTCACCGCGCTGGGTGCGCTCGTGTAGACGGCGGACGGGATCCGACTCATTTTGACCGTCGCGTTTTGACGGTGACCTCGACGTCGAGGTCGACACGGACTCGATCTGACGGTGAGCT
>JAYTAJ010001228.1:0-2486 GCA_043737575.1 Myxococcales bacterium
GGGATGGCCGAGATCTACCTGGCGCGCATGACCGGCCACGCCGGCTTCGCCAAGCACGTCGTCTTGAAGCGCATCCTGCCGCAGTTCGCGAAGGACGCCGAGTTCGTCCGCATGTTCTTCAACGAGGCGCGCTACGCCGCGACCCTCGACCATCCCAACATCGCCCACGTCTACGACCTCGGCGAGGAGGCCGGCCTCCACTACTTCACGATGGAGTACCTGCACGGCGACGACTGCCGCGCGTTCCTCCGCGAGCTGGCGAGCCAGGGCCAGCGCCTGCCGCTCGAGCACGCGCTGACGATCGTCGTGAACGCGGCCGCCGGCTGTCACTTCGCCCACGAGGCGACCAACGACGACGGCGCGTCGCTCGGCCTGGTCCACCGCGACGTCAGCCCGTCGAACGTCGTCATCACCTACGCCGGCGCGGTGAAGCTGGTCGACTTCGGCATCGCCAAGGCGACCCGCCTCGAGGACGCGACCGCGGTCGGCGTCACCAAGGGCAAGCTCGCGTACATGGCACCCGAGCAGTGCAAGGGCGAGCTGCTCGACCGCCGCGTCGACGTCTACGCCCTCGGCATCCTGCTCTACGAGCTGACGACGTTGCGCCGAGCGTTCATCGGCCAGAACGACGCCCAGGTGATGTGGCAGGTCGTGTCGGGGGAGGTGCAGCCGCCGTCGGCGGTGGTGGCCGACTACCCGCCCGCCCTCGAGGCCATCGTCCTGCGCGCGATGCACGTCGATCGCGCGCAGCGCTATCCGACCGCGCGCGAGCTGCAGCAGGCGCTCGAGGCCTACGCCCGCGAGGTCGGCCTCGCGCTCGGCGCGACCGGGCTGGCCGACTTCTTCGAGCAGACGATGGGGCCGAAGGTCGAGCCGTGGCGCGAGACCGGACGCGCCGAGCGGCTCGGCCGCGCGACGACACCCGAGCCGGCCCCGGCGCTGCCGCGGCCGCCGACGTTCGATCCGCTCGGGCGGGTCGCGACCGACGCGCCGACCTACGTGCCGCTGCGTCCGCCCGCGACCGATCCGCGGGCCGCGACCGCGCCGGCCGGAGGAACCGCGCCGGGGTCGACCGAGCGGCCGGCGTCGCGATGGCCGTGGATCATCGCCGGCGCGGTGGTGCTGTCGGCGGCGGGCTCGGTCGCGATCGTGCTCGGCGCCGATCGTCGCCGTCCGCCCGACCCGGCGCCGGTGAGCCTGGTCGCCGAGCGCGGAACCGCGATCGTCGAGGCCGCGGCCGACGCCGGGACCGTCGACGCCGCCGCGGCGCCCACCAACGCGGCACCTCCGCCGATGGACGCGCGCGCGGCGGGCTCGGGCGCGAAGCCGCCTGCCGCGGGCGATCCCGATCCGCTGCGCCTGGCGTTCTCGCGCCGCCAGGGCGAGGTCGGCGCCTGCTTCGAGAAGCACGCGACCGCGGTCGTCGCGATGCCCGAGCTCAGCCTGCGGTTCGAGATCGACGTCCATGGCGTGCCGACCGCGGTCGCGGTGTCGCCCGCGACGCTCGCGAAGACGCCGCTCGGCGGGTGCATCGCCGAGGTCGGTCGCGGCACCCGGTTCCCGCCGCAGCGGGCACCGAAAGCGTTCTCGATGACGGTCTCGGTGCGGCAGCGCGGAGGAACGTGATGCGGTCACGCCAGGCGCTGGTCCTCGGGCTCGTCGTGCTGTCCGGGATCCGGACAGCGCACGCCGACGGCGTCCGCGCGGTCGGACGGGTCCGGCCGATCGGGCCCGGCCCGACGGTGTCGATCGCGCTGCTCTCGGGCTACGGCTTCACCGAGGACGTCCTCGCCGACGGCGACCGCCACCACCGCGCCCACGGCGCGATCGTCGCGGCGATCCGCGCGACGCCGTGGCTCGAGCTCGGCGGCCAGCTCGCCGGTCGCTACGATCGCCACACCGGCCCGATCACCGACGACGGCCTGGTCGGCGATCCGCGGCTGTGGGCCACCGCGGGCGGCGGCCTCGGCGGCGGCCGCGCCCTCGGCCTGCGGCTCGGCGTGTGGCTCCCGGGCGCCGACGCGCCGTCGGTCGAGGTCGACGCCATCTCGGTCGACGCCGCGGCGGTCTTCACCTGGACCGGCGGCGCGACGGCGATCACCGCGACCGCGGGCTTTCGCTACGATCGCTCGACCGCGGCGGTCGACGCGATGCACCTGTCGGCCGCCGATCGCCTCGGCCTCGGCCTGTCCGACGCCAACGCCGCGCTGATCGGCCTCGGCGTCACCCGGCGAGTCGGCGCGTGGCAGCTGGTCGGCGAGGCGTCGGGCGATCTGCTGGTCGGCGCCGCCGCCCCCGCCGCCCTCGAGAGCCCGTGGCGGGTCGGCCTCGGCGTCCGCCGCGCGATCGATCGCGCGTTCACGGTCGAGGCGATGGTCGAGGTCGCGGCCAGCGCGCGCCCCGATCTGGCGGCGATGGATCCGTCGGTGCTGGTCGCGGTCGAGCCGCGGGTCGCGATCGGCGTCGGCCTGTCGTGGCACCTCGCG
>JAYTAJ010001229.1:0-5707 GCA_043737575.1 Myxococcales bacterium
ACCATGAGCGTCGCCGTCAAGCTGCCCACCGTGCGCGCGTCGGTCGAAGCCAAGGAAGCCCTTCGCGCGCTGTCCAAGCTCCCCGGCCGGAAGCTGACGCGCGGTCTGAAGGTTCGCTCGGAGACCGACGGTCCCGACGTCTCGGTCAGCGTGCCCCGCGAGGCGTTCGACTTGTTCCTCGAGATCCTCGGGCAGATGGCCAACGGCAACGCGGTCACCATCGTCCCCGTGCACGCCGAGCTGACCACGCAACAAGCCGCCGACCTGCTCAACGTCTCGCGTCCCTACGTCGTAGGGCTGCTCGACGACGGCAAGATTCCGTTTCGGCTGGTCGGCACGCATCGACGGGTCCGCGTCGCCGATCTGCTCGCCTACAAGACCAAGGACGACGACGAGCGGAAAGCCGCCGTCGACGAGCTGGCAGCGGAGGCGCAGAAGCACGGACTCGGCTACTGATGGCGCTCGTCGTGATCTACGACGCGTGTGTCCTCTATCCAGCGCCACTTCGCGATCTCCTGATCCGTCTCGCTCGCACGGATCTCTTCCGCGCGCGCTGGACCGATCTCATCCTGGATGAGTGCTTCCGGAACATCCTCGAGGGCCGCCCCGAGCTGCGCCCCGAGATGCTCGCTCGCACGCGCGAGCTGATGATCAGGGCGGTTCCCGACTGTCTCGTCGCAGGGTACGAGCCGCTCATCGATGGACTTCAGCTTCCCGACCCGGACGATCGCCACGTCCTCGCGACGGCCATCCGAGCCGCCGCGCAGACGATCGTGACGGCCAATCTCCGAGACTTTCCCGAGGCGGCGCTCAGGCGGTACGGCATCGAGGCGCTGCATCCCGACGACTTCGTCCTCGATCTACTCGACCTCGCCCCGGGAGCTGTGACCACCGTGCTGGTCGAGCAAGCTGCGGGTCTGAAGAGCCCGCCGGTGACGGTCCCCGAGCTGCTCGATACGCTCCGAAACCAAGGCCTCGTGCGATCGGTCGCCAAGCTCCGCGAGATGCTCGGCGTCCTCGCGTGTTGATGCGTCGGCTGCCGTTCGTCGTATCTATCGGGTGAGGGCAGTAGGAATCGAACCTACAACCAGCGGATTAAGAGTCCGATGCTCTACCAATTGAGCTATGCCCCCGGAAACGTCGTGCTCGTGAAGTCGGTGTCGGGTGTCCTTCGATCAGGTTTTGGGTGAGCTCGGGGCGACTCGAACGCCCGACCTACGGGTTCGAAGCCCGGCGCTCTATCCAACTGAGCTACGAGCCCTGATGTCTCGGGGCGGATCCTTAGTTCCTGGGTGGGGCGACTGTCAAGATCGGGGGATAAATTCCGCCACGACGAACGCGCGGATGGGGGTACATGCCCCCAAAGACCGGCTGATCGCACATGGATCGTTGGTTCAAAACCGCAAGCTGGATCCGTATAGTGGTCCGAACGAACGTCACCCCTCACCTGGTGACGCTCGCACGCACGGCGCGGGGAGCGACGTGCGAACGCAGCCGCGGAGGCCCCGTGTTCAGTAAAGACCGTCGTACCAATATCTTCCTCTCGCTCGTGTTCCTCACGCTGTCGGCCTGCGGCAGCGGAGGTGGATGCGGCGGCTGCGGCACGCTCCCCCTCCCCGCGGGAGGGCTACCGGCGAACCAGACGGTGGAAGGCGGCGGCCAGATCCGCGTCACCCGCAACGGCTTCACCAAGCTGACGCAGATCATCCCGGCGCTCTTGAACGATCAGCTCGCCGGCGGCTTCTGCATCGGCGAGGGCACGATCGGCAGCCCGAGCTTCACGGGCGCCGACTACTGCGACACCAACCAGCCCGCGGTCTCGGGCATCCCCGACGCGTGCGGCGCGGGACGCGGCTGCAACGTCGGCGTGCACCTCGACTCGGCCAACGTCAGCGTCACCACGGCGCAGCGGTTGAACGTCCGCATCCAGCTCGACGTTCGCTCGGTCGTCCACATGGACGGCGCGATCGTGTTCGTCCCGGCGTCGTGCAACATGGACGTCAACGGCAACAACATCGCGATCGACGCCGACATCACCTTCGGCATCAACGCGACGACGGGCGCGCTGACGATGCAGCTCGCGGGCATCAACGGCCTCGACACGTCGGACCTCAGCCTCAGCAACTGCGGCCTGATCTCGGGCCTCGGCAACCTGATCAACGACCTGCTCAACTCGTTCGTCGGTGACTTCATCATCGACCTGCTGACGCCGACCTTCAACGATCTCATCCAGGGCTTCCTGCCCAACCCGCTCGGCATCGAGGGCATGATCGACGTCGGTCAGATGATGGCGGGGGTGTCGCCGGGCACCGAGGGCTTCATGGAGGCGCGGATGATCCCGGGCGGCTACGTGCAGCTGCAAGGCGGCGGCATGTCGCTGGGGTTGATCACGGGCCTGAACGCCGATCGCGATCCGGCGACCCGCGGCGCCGGCCTCACCAGCGAGCCGGCGTTCTGCGTGCCGCCGATCCCGGCGCCCGACTTCGCGGCGCCGCCGGCGTCGCTGCCGCGCAGCTCGCGCCAGACGTTCACGCTGCGGCCGGCCGCGGAGTTCCTCGGCATGCCCGAGCCGGGCGACGATCTCGCGATCGGCCTGTCGGAGACGACCTTGGATCTGGCGGGGCATCACCTGGTGACGTCGGGCGGCATGTGCCTCGGCGTCGGCACCGGCCTCATCAGCCAGCTGAAGCTCGGGACGATCGGGTTGCTGGTGCCGTCGCTCGGCGAGCTCGGCAACGGCGACGAGCCGCTGCTGCTGGTGACGCGGCCGCAGAAGGCGCTCGACTTCTCGGTCGGCGACGGCAGCACCGCGTCGCCGTCGATCGGGATCAAGATCGACGACTTCGAGGTCGACTTCTACGCGTTCATCTACGAGCGCTACGTCCGCGCGTTCACGATGTCGCTCGATCTCAACGTCGGCGTGAACCTCGAGTTCGCGCAGCTGCCGGGCGAGCCGGCGACGGTGAAGCCGGTCCTGGTCGGGCTCACCGCCAGCCAGATCCAGATCTCGGTGCTGAACGCCGAGTTCGTCAAGGAGACCCAGGCCGAGCTCGAGGCGGTGCTGCCGACGATCTTCAACCTGGCGCTGCCGCTGATCACCGGCGGCATCGACCCGATCGAGGTGCCGTCGTTCGCGAACTTCACGCTCAACAACCTGCGCGTGCAGAAGGTGATGACGCCCGAGGACGCGTTCCTCGCGATCTACGCGTCGCTCGGCGCGTCGTCGAAGCTGCGGGCCGATTCGCTGGATCGCTACCCGTCGCTGCAGCCGATCCTCGCCGAGATCGACGATCGCGCGGGCGTCAGCAACTGGCCGTCGCGGGTCGATCACGGATCGCTCTTGGCGACGGTGCGCTCGGTGGTCGTGCCCGCGCCCGATCAGGTCCGCGCGGCGCTCCACGGCGTCCCGGGCACCAGCCTGCCGACGGTGACGATCGACGTCGCGACCCACGACAGCCGCGGCCGTCCGCTCGAGTGGAGCTGGAACCTCGACGGCGGCATGGCGCGTCCGTTCACGATCGCGGCGCCGCTGGTGATCGCCGACAAGGCGTTCGCGTGGCAGGGCAAGTACGTCATCGGCCTGCAGTCGCGCGTGGTCGGCGACTACCGCACGACGTCGCTCGACCCGATCGAGCTCGGGGTCGTGATCGACTCGGCGGGCCCGAAGATCCGCCCCGACGAGGCGCGCTGGGACGGCAACGACTTCCGCGTGCCCGCGACCGACGCGGTCCACGATCACGCCGACCTCGAGTGGGCGTACGCCGTGCCGGGCGACGACGTGCCGGCGACCGACTGGTCGTCGTCGTCGTCGATCGATCGCCAGACCGTGAAGGACCTGTCGGTCGGCAAGGAGATCGCAGTGTTCGTGCGCGACCCGAGCGGCAACGTCTCGATCGCGTTCGCCAAGACCGGCTTCCACGGCGCCCCCGGCGAGGGCGGCTGCAACTGCGACGCGAGCGGCCCGCCGCCGATGGGCACGGTCCTGGTGATGCTGCTGGCCGGCGCGGCGCTGCTGCTGCCGCGGCGCGCGCGTGCCGGTTTTTTTTCCCGGCCGGTCGCGCGGCTGCGCGCGACCCGCATCGGCCGCCGGATCAACGGTCGCTTCGTGTCGATGGCGGCGATCTGGATCGGCGCGGCGGTGCTGACGTCGCTGGTGCCGGGCTGCTCGTGCGGCGCCAAGCCGGGGACGCAGTCGTGCGAGGTCGTCGAGGACTGCGATCTGGTGTGCGACGAGGGTGAGATCCCGCTGTGCTTCGACAGCGAGTGCGTCTGCACCGACGACGTGCCCTACGGCAAGATCGGCACGCACTCCGACGTCGCGGTCGCGCCCAACGGCGACGCGGTGGTGTCGGGCTACGCGCAGAACCACGGTGACCTGGTGGTCGCGCGCCACGCCGGCGCCGGCCGCATCCCCAACAGCGAGTGGGAGTTCGTCGACGGCGTGCCCGACGGCCCGATCGCGCTGCCCGAGTCCGAGGTCCGCAGCGGCATCCTCGATCCCGGGCCCGACGTCGGCCTCTACACCAGCGTCGCGGTGTCGGCCGACGACACGGTGATGGTGTCGTACTACGACCGCGACCGGGGCTCGCTGAAGTTCGCGTGGAAGAAGGTCGGCGACAGCTCGTGGACGACCCACACCGTCGACGAGGGCACCGGCAGCACGATCGATCCGGAGATCGGTGGCGAGCAGACCGGCATCTACACCGCGCTCACGGTGCGCAAGGACGACGGCCGCCCCGGCATCGCGTACCTCGCGCGGGTCTCGCAAGGCGGCGGCGTCGAGTCGGCCGAGGTGCGGTACGTGTCGGCGCAGACCGCGAACCCGACCGGCCCCGGCGACTGGCTGACGTTCACCGTCGACACGATGACCCTGCCGCCGGTCGATCCCGAGGCACCCGACATCTATCCGCTGCCGGCCGGCATCGGCCTGTTCGTCGAGGCGACCCGGGACGCCAACAACGCGCCGATCATCGCGTACTACGATCGACCCAACGGCGATCTGAAGGTCGCGCGGTTCAACGCCACCAACGGCCAGTTCGATCGGCCGAGCGTGCTGGCCGGCATGAACGTCGACTCGGGCTGGTACCCGAGCGTCGCGATCGACGCCGCGGGCGTGATCCACGCGGCCTATCAGGGCGCCGATCACGACGACGTCTTCTACAAGAACACGATGACCAACGCCCAGGAGCTGATCGACGACGGCTACCGCATCGTCGGCACCACGCCCGACGGCCTGCCCAAGCCGGAGTTCCACTTCGTCGGCTCCGACACCCAGATCGTGATGACCGGCAGCGGGCCGCTGGTCGTGTACCAGGACTCGACCAGCCACGAGCTGATGTTCGCCGACAAGAGCGGCGGCGGCGGCGTGTGGCGTCCGACCGCGCTGGCGGGCGACGAGCTGGACTTCGTCGGCGCCTATGGCTTCTACGCGTCGTCGACGCTCGGCATCAACGACGTGACGGTGTCGACCTGGGTGCTCGACCAGCACATCAACGGCGACAACGGCAACTGGGTCGAGATCTTCCGCATCCCGGTCACGCCTCCTTGATCTGGAAGGGCTGTCGCCAGCCCTTCCCCCGTCGGGGTCATGCCCCCGACGGGGCCCCCAACCAAGACGCGCCCGCTCGATCTCAGTGCAGGCGGAGCTCGACGCCGCCGCCGATCGTCAGGCCGAGCTGACCCGCGGCGCCGTAGCCGTTGCCGAGGC
>JAYTAJ010001230.1:0-13171 GCA_043737575.1 Myxococcales bacterium
CTGGTCGGTCGGCCGCTCCAGACCCTCGGGTTCGTCACCCAGGTGCATGCCTCGCTGCGACGGCCCGTGTAGAATGGCGGGCATGGGAGGCTCCGTCCGAGTCGCTGTGTTCTGCGCGTGGTCGATCGCGCTCGCGCTGACCGGGAGCGCGTCCGCGCAACCCGATCCCGCCGACGGCGAGATCGAGATGGACCCCGAGCCGCCGCCGTCCAGTACCGAAGACGGTGGCGGCGGCGCGCCCGCGGTCGATCCCGAGACCGCCAAGGCCGACGCGCGCAAGCTGCTCGACGGTGGCGACGCCTTCGTGAAGAAGGGCGACTACTACGCCAAGCGCAAGAAGCCGAGCGAGGCGAAGACGCAGTACCAGCGCGCGCTCGCCGCGTACACCAAGGCCTACGAGCTGGTGCCCAACCCGAAGATCCTGTTTCCGATCGGCGTCGCCGAGGAGAAGCTCGGGCTGTGGCCGGTCGCCGCGCGCGATCTGCGGCGGTTCCTCACCCAGGTCCCCGACGCCGATCCGACGATGCGCGCCGAGGCCGAGCGCCGCCTCGAGAACGCCAAGCTCCAGGTCGGCGTGCTGGCGCTGGTGGTGACGCCCGACGACGTCCAGGTCTCGCTCGACGACGTCGTGCTCGGCACGTCGCCGCTGCCCGATCCGCTCTACCTCGCGGCCGGCGACTACAAGCTGACCTTCGCCGCCGACGGCTACCAGCCCCTCGAGCAGGCGATCTCGGTCGAGGTCGGCAGCGAGAGCGAGCGCACCTTCGAGCTGGTGGCGATCCCGATCATCGTCGAGACGCCCAAGCCGCGGCCGGCGCCGCGCCCCGAGATCGAGCTGCCGCCCGCGCCGCGCAAGCTGCCGCTGATCGTCGCTGGCGGGCTCGCGGTCGGGCTGGTCGCGGGCGCGACCACCGCGGGGCTGATCGCGGTCGGCCGCCAGGCGACGTTCGCCGACACCAGCGTGGCGTACCCGCGGCGCGAGGACGCGCGGGTGTCGGGCAAGCGCCTGGCCCTGCTCACCGACGGGCTCATCGTCGGGGCGGTGGTCGCCGCGGGCGTCGCCAGCTACTACTACCTGAAGGTGTATCGGCCCAAGGCGAAGGCCCGGGCCGGCAAACAGCGCGAGCAGCGCGCGCAGTTCGACGAGTTCGCGAGCGGCCCCAAGGTCCTCGTGACCCCGTGGGTCGAACGCTCGGCTGGGGGGCTCGTCCTCTCTGGCAGTCTCTAGTCTCTGGCAGTCTGTCGTCTCTCATCGCGAGGTCTCTCATGGCGCAACCGAACTATCCTCCGGGTCGTCCTGCCAATCCGCCGCCCGCGAGCGGCGGCACGCCGAAGATCGTGCCCGTGCTGGTGTCGATGGGCGTCGCCATCGGGACGTTCTGCGGGCTCTACTTCGGGCTCGGGACCAAGACCGACGAGGCGGCGGCGGATCCGAGCGGCGAGGTCGCGACCGGATCGGGCAGCGAGGGCTCGGGCAGCGCGGCGGTGACGCCGGACCCGACCGGATCGGGCTCTGGATCGAGCGAGGGATCGGGCAGCGGCTCGGCCGCGGTCGCGGCCGCGACCGACGACGCGGGTGCCGGCTCGGGCTCGGCGGTGGTCGCCGCGACGGTCGACGCGGGCGCGGGCTCGGGCTCGGGCTCCGCGGTCGCGGTCGCGACCGTCGATGCGGGCGCCGGATCCGGCTCGTCGGCGGGCGGCGCCGAGCCGGCGCTGACCGAGGCGACGGTGCAGTTCTCGGTCATCCCGCCGACCGCCGAGGTGATGGTCGACGGCAAGCCGGTCGAAGGTGGCGTCATCACGGTCGCGCTGACCAACGGCAAGAAGGCGGTGAAGATCACCGCGAAGGCGAGCGGCTACCGCAGCTTCGAGAAGAAGATGACCATCGAGGGCGATCAGCTGATCAGCTTCAAGATGCAGCGGCGCGGCGGCGGCAGCAACTCGGGCAGCAACAACGGACCCGGCGAGAAGATCGATCTGGGCAAGATCGATATGTAGATCGATACGTCGGGGCCGCGGACGGCTCCGAATGTATTTGCATCGAGAATGCAAATATCGTATCCCGCGGGGCATGGGACGAACGTCGTTCATCCTGGTGGTCGCGGGCCTGATCCTGGGCGGGGTGGCGTGTGGCGGCGGGACGCCCTCGGCGGACGACGACGAGGTCGATGCGTCGCTGGCGTTGGACGCGGCGCCGCCGATCGACGCGGCGCCGCCGATCGACGCGGGCTACTCGCCCGATCCGAGCGGCTGCGACGACGCGATCGCGCTGCTGTACCAGACGCCGTCCGATCTGCCGCCGCTGACGCCCGCGTTGCGCGGCGCGGTGGTGCGGTGCTCCGCGGGCGCCAGCCTCACCGCCGCCGAGGTCCAGGCTGCAGCCGAGGCCGGCGGCGCGACCCTGGTCGCGACCTCGGGCGCGCGGGTCGTGAAGCTCGCGTACCGCACCGTGCGCGGCGACGGCGTCGCGACCGTCACCACCGCGACCGCGTACCTGCCGACGGTGCCGCGGGCGCTGCCGGTGCCGTTGGTGCTCGCGGCGCGCTCGACCGCGGGCCTCGCCGACGTCTGCGCGCCGTCGCGCGACGCGCTGCCGCTGGCGAACCAGGCGCTGCCGTTCGCGGGCCTCGGCTACGCCGTCATCGCGCCCGACTTCTCGGGGCTCGGCAACGAGGGCGTGCATCTCTACCTCGACAACCGCGAGGCCGCGCACCAGCTGTTCGACGGCGCCCGCGCCCTCGAGCGGCTGATCGGCCCCGGCCTGACCGGCGCGCCCACGATCGCCTACGGCTACAGCCAGGGCGGCGGCGTCGTGCTGTCGGCCCAGGCCCTCGAGCACGAGCTGACCGGTCGCCGCACGCTGCGCGCGGTGATCGCGATCGCGCCGCAATGGCCGACCCGCGCCAACTCGTTCCGCTTCGTCGACGTCCTGCGCAACCCCGATCAGCTCACGGGCACGACCGGCCTGGCGCCGCCGACCGTGATCGCGATGCGGCAGTACGGCTGGTTCACCGAGCACCTCGGCGCGGCGCGCGCGGGCGACAGCTTCCCCGCCGCCGAGCGCGCGTCGATCATCGAGTCGATCGAGTCGCTGTGCACGATCCAGCTGGGCGCCGCGCTCGGCGTCAACCAGGTCCGGATCCGCGAGCTGGTCGACGACGACTTCCGCGCCGCGTTGCTCGCGTGCGTCGATGGCGGGCCCGGCTGCGGCGGTCCCGCGCAGGCGTTCCACGCGTGGATGACCGCCAACGTCGTGACCGCCGATCCGGCCGGCGCGGCCGTGCTGATCATCCAGGGCCTCGGCGATCAGGTGATGCCGGCCGCGAGCGAGGCCGCGTGCGACGTCGCCAAGCTGCGCGCCGAGGGCGTCACGCCCGACGTCTGCAGCGACACCTTCGCGACCCACGACAGCATCCTCGAGCGGAAGATCGAGCACGCGCTGGCCTGGGCCGAGGCGGCGGTGGCGGGGCAACCGCACCCGGCCTGCTCCTCCAGCTTCTTGCCGACCTGTTCGCCGTAGTCCCATACTGCGATCGGTGCCTCGCTCGCTCGTCCTCGCGCTCCTGGTCGTCGGTGGGTGCGGCGACGCGCTCCTGGCGCGGCCCGACGACGCGGGGCCGATCGACGCGGCGGTGGTCGACGTCGCCGACGACGCTCGGGAGCTCGACGCGATCGACGCGCGGCTCGATCCGCCGCCCGTGGTGATCGTGCTGATCGGCGACGGCATGGGCGTGGGCCAGGTCGAGGCCGCGTCGCTCTACCGTCACGGCACCCGCGACGGCCTGGCGATGCAGCGGCTCGGCGCGACCGGCGCGGTCCGGACCGGCGGCCCGTCGGGCATCACCGACTCGGCGGCGGCGGCGACGGTGCTCGCGACCGGCGTCTACACGTACAACGGCGCGGTCGGCGTCGATCGCTACGGCGTGGCGGTCGAGACCCTGGTCGAGCGCGCGGCGCGCCACGGCTGGGCGACCGGCGTGGTGACGACGACGTCCTTGCCCCACGCGACGCCCGCGGGCTTCACGTCCCACGTCAGCTCACGCAGCGCGCTGATCGAGATCGCCGATCAGATGGTGCGGGTCACGCATCCCGACGTGATGCTCGGCGGCGGCTCGCTGTACTTCGCGCCGGTCGGGGACAACTCGGTGCGGTCCGACGACGGCCTGTACGACGACCTCGAGCTCGCGGGCTACCGCCACGTCACCACCGCCGCCGAGCTGGCCGACGCGGTCGCGGCCGGGGCGCCGCGGCTGTTCGGCGACTTCGCGCCCGATCAGCTGACCTACGTCAGCGGCCGCGCGCCCGACACCACCGAGCCGATGCTGATCGACACCGCGCGCGCCGCGATCGCGACGCTCGATCGCGATCCCGACGGCTTCTTCCTGATGATCGAGGGCGGCCGCATCGATCACGGCAGCCACGCCAACAACCTCGTCGACGCCGTGCAGGAGACCCTGGCGTTCGACGACACCGTCGCGTGGGTCAGCGCGTGGGCGCGGGCCCGCGGCAACGTCACGATCCTCGTCACCGCCGATCACGAGTGCGGCGGCCTCGAGGTGGTGTCGCCGCGCCCCGCGGGGACGTACCCGACGGTGCGGTGGCGCTGGGGCAACCACACCAACGCTCGGGTGCCGGTCTACGGCGATGGGCCCGGCGCCGCGATCGTCGACGGCGCGGTGATCGATCACCGCTGGATCCACGCGATCGCGCGGGCGCGGATCGAGCAGCAGGCGCTGGTGCCACCGCCGCGCGAGCCGGTCCCCGACGGCGAGCTCGGCGAGCTGCGCCACCGCGCCGTGACCCAGACCGTCGCGACCGGGTTCGGCGCTGGCAAGAACCAGCTCGACGCGCTGTGGCTCGACGCGACCCGCGACGGCCTGTACCTCGGCGTCGAGGGGCTGTTCGAGTGGAACCGCAACGCGGTCCAGATCTGGATCGACATTGATCCTGGCGCGGGCACCGGGTTCGCCGGCCTCGCCGACGCGCTCGACGACGCCGACGGCGTGGCCGATCGAGTGCTGGGCGCGTCGCAGGTGACCGCGCCCGCGGTGGCGTTCGGCGTCGACGTCGCGCTGGTGTCGATCGGCGGCGGCGATCCCAAGCTCGAAGAGAGCTGGGACACCGCGGGCCTGCGCGCGCTGCGCCAACCCGGGCAGCTCGGCTGGCTGCGCGCCGCGGTGAACTTCGGCGCGGTGCGCGCGGGCGCGACGCCGATGGCGTCGGTGCCGGGGCAGGGCCTCGAGGCGTTCGTGCCGTGGACGATGCTGTACCCGGGCGGCGTCGTGCCGATCGGCGCGCGGGTCCGGCTCGCGGCGCTCCTGGTCAGCACCACCGGTGAGTTCACGTCGAACCAGTTCCTGCCGCCGCTCGCGGTGGCCGCGGGCAACCCGGGCGTCACGTCGACCGCGCTGCCCGGCGTCGTCGAGTACGTGGTCGATCGCGACCGCGATGGCGTGGTCGACGGCGATCAGCCGCCGACGGTGTTGCGGTAGCTCAGCGGCTGCGGATGAACACGGCGATCGCGAGGCCGATCACCGCGACCACCACGACGAGCTTGGTGATCGCGACGCCGCGCGGCGACATCGCGAGCCGGGCCGCGCCCCACGCGCCGACCGCGGCGCCGGCCGCGAGGGCGATCGCGGGCAGCCACTCGACCATGCCGTAGGCGACGAAGACCGCGGCGGTGACCGCGATGTAGAGCAGCATCACCAGCGCCTTGAGCGCGTTGGCGCGGACCAGATCGTAGCGGAGCCCGGTCGCGAGGATCGCGAGGAACACCAGGCCGGCGCCGGCCTGCAACACGCCGCCGTAGAGCCCGGCGACGAACAGGCCGAACACCGCGGCGGGCCCGCGCGGATCGCGCGGCACGGCGTCGGGCGGCGGCGCCAGCCGGCCGGGGCGGACCGCCAGCGCGAGCGCCATCACCACCAGCGTGCCGAGGAGCAGCGGCGTGAAGACGCGGTTCGAGATCTGGGTCGCCAGGTACGCGCCGAGCCCGGCGCCGACCAGCACGGGCGGCACGATCGTCCGCGCCGCCGCGGTCGGCAGCCGGCCGCCGCGCGCGAACGCCGCCGCGCCGGCGAGGCACTGCGCGAAGATCGCGACCCGGCTGGTCGCGTTGGCGACGGTCGCGGTCATGCCGGTCATCATCAGCGCCGGGATCAGGATCAGCGAGCCGCCGCCCGCGAGGGTGTTGAGCGCCCCGGCCGCGAGCCCGGCACCGACGAGCACGGCCGCGGTCGCGACGTCCACGGTCGCATCCTAGCGCGCTACTCGCCGGGCAGCTTGAAGCCGTAGCGCCGCATGATCGCGCGGCCCGCGGGTGCGGCGAGGAAGGCGGCGAAGGCGCGGGCGCCGGCCGTGGCCGCGCCGCGGCCGCACACCACCAGCTCCTGATCGAGCGGCTCGTGGAGCGACGGATCGATCGGGATCGTGGTGCCGCCGTCGCCCGCGATCGACAGCGACAGCGCGATGATCGCGGCGTCGGCGCTGCCGTCTTGCGCCCACTGCTTGGTCTGCTGCACGTTCTCGCCGAACACCAGCTTGGGCGCGACCGCGTCCCACACCCCGATCCGCTCGAGGGCCTGCTTCGCCGCCTTGCCGTAGGGAGCGTGCTCGGGGTTGGCGATCGCGACCTTGCCGAAGCGCGGATCGGCGAGCTCGGCGAGCGCGGCGAGCTTGGCGCCGCGGCTCCACACCACGATGCGGCCCTGGGCGTAGCGAGTCCGGGTCGATGGATCGCACGCGCCCTTGTCGATCACCTGGGTGACGTAGGCGGCGCTCGCCGCGGCGTAGAGATCGAACGGCGCGCCCGCGCCGATCTGCTTGGCGAGCAGGCCCGACGAGCCGAAGGTGAAGACGACGCGGTGGCCGGTCTGCGCGGTGAACGCGGGGCCGAGCTCCTCGAAGGCCCGGGCCAGATCCGACGCGGCCGCGACCTTCACGGTGCCGCTCGACGAGCTGCGGCGGCACCCCGCGATCGCGGCGACCACGGCGAGCACGAGCACGAGCGATTGGCGGCGCATGGCGACCTGCGACGATAGCGAGCCGCGGCCGCGGCGTTGTTACCGCGGGGTAACAGTCGGCGTCGCGACCGCGCGGCCGCGGCGCCTGGGTTACGATGCGCCATGGGCAAGCGGGTCCTCCTCGTCGAAGACGAACCCGACGTCGCGCGGCTCCTGGCCTATCACCTCGACGCCGCCGGCTTCGAGGTCACCTGGGTCGAGCGCGGCCTCGAGGGCTTGGCCCGGGCCCGCGCCGAGGCGCCGGTGGTGATCGTCCTCGACGTGATGCTGCCGGATCTGTCGGGCTTCGACGTGTGCAAGCGGCTGCGCGACGATCCCGAGACCGCGGCGATCGGCGTGCTGATGCTGACCGCGCGCGCCGATCCCGACGATCGAATCACCGGCCTCGAGGTCGGCGCCGACGACTACGTCGCCAAGCCGTTCGTGGTCCGCGAGGTGATCCTGCGGGTCACCGCGCTCGCCAACCGGATCGCCGAGCGCAGCGGCGCCGCCGCCGCAGCGACCACCGGGCTCGCGCCGATCCGCCTCGGGCCGCTGGTGATCGACACCGTCCAGCACACGGTCACCCTCGACGGCGCGCCGCTGGCGCTGCGGCCGCTCGAGTGGAAGCTGCTCGCGACCCTGGCGGCGACGCCGGGTCGGGTGTTCTCGCGCGAGGATCTGCTGGCCGAGGTCTGGGACATCCGCGGCAACGTCAGCACCCGCACCGTCGACGTCCACGTTCGCCGCCTGCGCATGAGCCTCGGCACCGCCGCCGACTGGGTCGAGACCGTCCACGGCTTCGGCTACCGGGCCCGCAAGGACGAGCCCGCGTGATCCGGTGACGCGGTGACGATCTCGATCCGCAGCCGCCTCCTGTTCGGCTTCGTCGCGATCGTCCTGGTCGTCGCGATCACGACGTTCGCGCTGCTCGATCGCACGCTCGGCGACGATCTGCGCGGCGATCTCGACGCCCGGCTCCACAGCCAGGCGATCGGCGTCGAGCGCTGGCTCGACACCGCCGGCCACGTCGATCGGCTGGCGCCGCGGCTCGGCGCGGTGGTCGGCGCGCGGCTGACGATCGTCGGTGCCAACGGCGTGGTCCAGGCCGACTCCGATCGCCCGGCCGACGTCGGCCAGATCGTCGGCAACGCCCCCGAGATCGCGGCGGCCCACGCCGGGCGGGTCGGACGCGCGACCCGGCCGCTGGTGGTCGACGCCGGGCCGTCGTACCTCCTGGCGATCCGCGCCGACGACGGCCGGGTGATCCGCCTCGCGGTGCCGACCGCACGGCTGGCGGCGACCCGACGCGCGCTGCGGCTGCGGCTCGGACTGGCGTCGCTGGTCGGGCTGGCGGTCGCGGTCGGGCTCGGGCTGCTGGTGATCCGCGCGATCGCGCGACCGCTGCGGGCGATGACGGTGGCGGCCGAGCGGGTCGCGCGCGGCGACTACGAGATCGGCCCGGCCGCGACCGGCGGCGACGAGCTCGGCGTCCTGTCGCGGGCGCTGGTCGGGCTCGCCGACGAGGTCAAGGCCCAGGTCGGGGCGCTGACCCGCGAGCGCGATCTGTCGCTCGCGGTGATCGGCGCGATGGTCGAGGGCGTGATCGTCGTCGACGGCAGCGGCGCGGTGGTGCTGTCGAACCCGGCCGCCGCGATGCTGATCGATCGCGACGCGCTGCCAGCGCCGCTGGCCGAGCGCCTGGCCGCGGCGCGCGCGGGCGGCTCGGTCGACGCCGAGATCGCGCTGCGCGGCCGCACCGTCGCGATCAGCGCGCGGCCGCTGGCCCAGACCCGCGGCGCGGTCGCGGTGCTGCACGACGTGACCCGGCTGCGCGGCCTCGAGGCCCTGCGCCGCGAGTTCCTCGCCAACGCCGCCCACGAGCTGCGCACCCCGGTCACCGCGATCGCCGGCTTCGCCGAGACCCTGCTCGACGACGACCTCGCGCCCGCGATGCGCCGCGAGTTCGTCACCACGATCGCGCGCAACGCCGATCGGATCGCGCGGCTGGTCGCCGGGCTCCTCGAGCTCGAGCGCCTCGACACCCGGGCCCAGGCGACCGGGCCGCGCCAGGCGGTGCCGCTCGCGCCCGTGGTCGACGACGCGGTGCGCGCCGCCGCCGCCGCGCGTCCCAGCGCGCCGCCGATCGCGGTCGAGCTGCCCGACGGCGTCGCGGTGCAGGGCGATCGCGATCGCCTCGAGCACGTCATGCAGAACCTGATCGACAACGCGATCAAGCACGGCGCGCCGCCGCTCACCGTCCGCGCCGAGGTCCTCGGCGCGCGGGTCCGCGTGATCGTCGCCGACGGCGGCCTTGGCCTGGCGCCCGACGAGCTGGCCCGCATCTTCGAGCGCTTCTATCGCGGCGCGGGTGCACGGCGCGGCGACGGCTCCGGCCTCGGCCTCGCGATCGCGCGCTCGGCGGCCCAGGCGATGGGCGGGGCGCTCACCGCCGAGCGCGCGCCGGGCGGCGGCACCCGCTTCATCCTCGAGCTCGATCGCGCCGATCCGTGATCGAGACGGCCGCGTCTCGGTGAGGGCAGGGCGCCCGGTGGGCGCACCTCCCGTCGGAAACGGGCGCAGGCGCTCACCTCCATAAGCCACCATGCGGGCTTGGCGGGGCTCGGAAGATGCAGAGGACTGCCGGTCTATGAATCATGTTTTCCGGCTGGGCACTATTTTGCTGTGGGTGTGTGTGGCTTCGGCGTGCGGGGACAACCTCGGGGCCGACGACGGCGACGCCGCCGCAATCGATGGGCGCGGCCCGATCGACGCGCGCGATCCCGATGCCGGCGATCCCGACGCGCGGGTCATCGACGCGAGCGTGAATCCGACGGTCACCTCGACCAACCCCGCCGACCTCGCAACCAACGTCGCCGTCGGCTCGCGGGTCAGCGCCACCTTCAGCCGTGCGATGAACCCGACGACGCTCACCAACCTGACCTTCACCCTGCGCCAGGGTGCCAACACCATCGCGGGCACGGTGAGCTACGACGCGCTGTCGATGACCGCGACCCTCACGCCGACCGTCGCGCTCGACCTGTCGCTCGTCTACACCGCGACGATCACGACCGGTGCTGCCGATCCCGCGGGCAACACCCTCGCCGCCAATCACGTCTGGACCTTCACGACCGGCGCCTGCACGCAGTCGACGGTGCCGCTCTTGACCGCGGGCAACTTCGCGATCCTCGCCGGCTCGACGGTGACCAACACCGGCCTCACGACGATCAACGGCAACGTCGGCGTCAGCCCGGGCACCGAGGTGACGGGCTTTCCGCCCGGCATCGTCGTCGGCCTGATCCACCCGGGCACCGCCGCCGCCGCGCAGGGCATCGCCGATCTCACGACCGCGTACAACGACGCCGCGGGACGCTCGCTGTGTCCGGTCAGCGTCGCCGGCAACCTCGGCGGCCAGACCCTGACCGCCGGGCTCTACAAGTCGACCTCGTCCCTCGAGATCACGTCGGGCGATCTCACCCTCGACGGCCGCGGCGATCCGGACGCGATCTTCATCTTCCAGATGGCGTCGACGTTCACGACCTCGTCCGGCCGTCAGGTCGTGCTGATCGGTGGCGCCCGCGCCGCCAACGTGTTCTGGCAGGTCGGCAGCGCCGCCGCGCTCGGCACCACGTCGTCGGTGAGCGGCACGATCATGGCCGATCAGATGGTCTCGCTCGCGACCGGCGCCTCGCTCAACGGCCGCGCGCTCGCTCGCATCGCCGAGGTCACGCTCGACGGCAACGCGGTCGTGCGTCCCGTCAACTGACGATCAGGCGCGGCTGCGGCGCCGCGCGCGCGTCGTCAACAGGCCGAGCGTGAGCAGCACGATCGCGAGGCTGCCGACCCCGACGCCGGTCCACAGGAGCCACGGCTTCTTCGCCGACGGCTCGGCCCGCGCGGCGGCGGCCTTGGCCGGCGCGTAGTCGGGCTTGAGCGCCACCGCGCGGCGGAAGTTGGCGCTGCCGTCCTTGCCCGCCAGCTCGAGCGACTTGCCGAGCGCGTACTCGCGGCCGGCCTCGGCGTCGGTGGCGTGGCTGCCCTTGGCGTCGACGCCGTGGGCCTTGCCGTAAGCGGCGGCGGCGGCGTCCCAGGTCGCGCTGTCCTCGTGGGCGCGGGCCAGCGCCAGGTAGATCGCCGCCGCCTCGGTCGGATGCGGCACCGCGCCGGTCGTGACCAGCAGGCGATCGAGCTCGGCCGCGGCGCCCGGCAGATCGCCGCCGTCGGACTTGGCCTTGGCGGCAGCGAACGCGGCGTCGGCGAGCTTGGCGCGCTCGCCGTCGTAGTGCGCGAACAGCCGCTGCGACAGCGCGACCAGATCGACCGCCTCGTCGTCGCCGAAGGTCTCGCCCAGCACCTCTTCCGCCGTGCGCTGCAGCTCGATCCCTGCCAGCTCGCGGTAGGTCAGGTAGAGCGCGGTCGCCTTCGGCGCCTTCTTGCCGCCCGGCAGCACCAGGTGCTTCCGCGGCGCCGGCTTCGGCGGCGGCCCGGTCAGGTACGCGAGCCAGGCCGCGCGCGCCGCGGCGCGGACCCGAGGCGCCGCGTCGTCGACGAACTTCAGGACCGTGCCGACCGCCTCGCGGTGGTGCGACGCGCCGAACGCGTCGAGCTGCGCGACCCGGAGATCCTCGTCGGCGGTGGTCGCCGCCATCGCCTTGCCCGGCTCCTGACGATCGAGCCGCTCGAGCTGGTAGTTGGCGTAGCGCGCGAGCGGCGTGTTGCCCTTCGCCTGCGATCCGGTGGTGAGGGTCGGCAGCGACTGCGGCGCCATCGCCCGCAACAGCCGGCCGCACTCGTCGCGGTAGATCATCGTGGCGGGCGCGAAGCCGGTGTCGAGGATGACCTGGGCCGCGGCGCGGTTGTTCGAGCGCGCCAGCGCGCGCAGCACGACGACGTCGGCCTCGACCTCGGCGCGGCCGGGCAGGGCGCGATCGGCCTGGCGCAGCGCGGCCAGCCAGTCGAGCTCGTCGTCGGCGCGGACCTGGGCCGCTTGCTGGCGCGACGGGGTCTCGAACTTGCCGCTCTTGTCGGGGGTCGACGCCTTGATCGCCCGCAGCACGGCGCGGCGCTCGTCGACCGAGTGGACGTGGGCGCGCTGGAGGAACGCCTGCAGCGTCGCGATCGGCGCGGCCTTCAGCTCGTCGACCGCGGTCAGCGGCTCGAGGGCGCCGCGATCGATCTCGGCGACGACGTCGGCGGGCGGGCGCGGCTGGGGGTCGTCGGCGTGCGCGATGCCGAGGAGCGCGCTGGCGAGAGCGAGAGCGAGGACGGCGCGGCGCATGGATCTGGTCCTAACACGCCCGACTGCGCGTCGGTATTTCAGTGCAGGACCCGCTGGCCGGGCAGGGTCAGCGGCAGCTCGGTGTCGAAGTCGAGGAAGCGCAGGCCCATCGCGCGATGGGCGCGCGGCTCGTCGTCGGTCGGCGTCCCCGGCCCCGCGAAGTTGAGGCACATGTGGTGCTTCACCTCGGCGCGCGCGACGATCTCGTCGTCGCAGTCGGCCATGCGGAAGTGGACCGAGACCACCGCGCCGAGCGGCAGCACGTCGGGCGTCTGCACTAGCATCCCGCCCGCCGACACGTTGCGCGCGACCACGGTCGCCTCGCCGTACAGCTCGCTCGCGAGCACGACCGCGAACAGCTTATCGAAGCGGATATGGATGCGCTTCTCACCCGCGATCGCGACCTGGCCGTTGTTCATGGTTCGATGGTCGCATCGGATCCTACATGAAGTCAAAAAACGCACATGTAGGATACAGCGAGCCGTGTTATTCAGCGGACGTGAAGACCCTCGTGACCGGAGCAGGCGGGTTCATCGGCTCGGCGGTGGTGCGCCAGCTCCTGGCGCGCGGTCGAGCGGTGCGCGCCGCGCTGGCCCCGGGCGAGCCCGCCGACAACCTCGCGGGCCTCGATGTCGAGGTCATCACCGCCGACGTCTGCGATCGCGCCGCGGTCGCCGCGGCGGTGCGCGGCTGCGACGTCGTCTATCACCTCGCCGCGATCTACAGCCTGTGGATGCGCGACGAGTCGAAGATCTTCGACGTCAACGTCGAGGGCACCAAGAACGTCCTCTACGCGGCGCTCCACGCCGGCGTGCGCCGCGTCGTCCACACCAGCTCGATCGCCGCGATCGGCGTGCCCGGGCCCGGCCAGCTCGCCGACGAACGGTTC
>JAYTAJ010001231.1:0-2478 GCA_043737575.1 Myxococcales bacterium
GCCTCGGCGATCGCCCAGTCGATGAACTGGTCGACATCGATCTTCTTCGGGTCCCAGCCCGGCGGCGTCACAGCATGACGCCTGATCCAGCCGGATGACGGCGGGGGGGCACCACCGATCGCCTCGCCGAGGTTCTCGAGGCCCTGGAGGTCGCGCTTCATGTCCTCGAGGCCTTCCTTGACCTCGGTGAGATCGATCGAGCGCTCCTTGTCCTTGGCCGGCTTTGTCTCGACCGGCGCACGTTCAACCGGTTCGGGTTCGTCGACGGGCGTCGGCTTTGCCGGCGTGGGTACGACGGGCGTGGGCGCGACGGGCGTGGGCGCGATGGGCGTGGGCGCGATCGCCGAGCCCTGGGCCGCGACATCGACGGGCGGCGCGACGACCGCGGCCGAGCCCGATCCGGAACCCGTATCCGTACCCGTGACCGTATCCGTACCCGTGACCGTATCCGTACCCGTATCCGTACCCGTACCCGTACCCGTACCCGTACCCGTGACCGTACCCGTGACCGTATCCGTATCCGTACCCGGCACCGTAGCCGTATCCGTACCCGGCACCGTAACCGTATCCGCAACCGGCGTCGCGACCGGCTCTCGCGCGCCCGGCTTCTCCACCACCGTCGGCGCCTTCTCCATCGCCGCCGGCTCTCGCGCCCCGACGCTCGTTGCCGGATCGCCGCGCCCGATCGCGAACAGGATCGCCGCGCCCGCCGCCGCCGTCGCGACCGCCGACCACAGCACCCAGCGCCGCGACGATCGCGCGTTCGCCGCGTCGGCGTTCCCGGTCCCGCCGCGCCACGACGGATCTTGCTCGCCCGCCCATGACGGATCGCGATCCGGCGTGTCGCGTACGAGATCTGGCGGCTGCACCACCAGCGGCGCGGTGCGCGGCGTCGATAGCTGCGTGTACATCGCGCCGTCGGGCATCGACGGCTCCTCGGGCTCGACCGCGGGCGTCGCGATCGCCGCCGAAACCGGCGGCGCCACCGCGGCCATGCTCGCCGAGGTCTGGACCGGATACGCCGCGGACGGCGGCGGCGCCAGGCCCGCGAGGGTCGCGCGCGGCGGCGTGATCGGCCCCGTGGCCGGACCGGGCGCGGGCACCGAGGTCTGGCCGGTCGTGCGCAGCGGCGGCGGTGGCGCGGCCGCGGGGTTGGTCGATGGCTTGCGCGGCGCGTCGCCGAGCGGCGACCCGATCGGCACGAGCAAGGTCGGCATCGCGGCGGGCGAGACCGGCGGCGGCGGCGTCTGCTCGTTGCGCTGCTCGAGCCGCGCCGCGAGCTCGTCGAACTTGCCGCGCACCGTCGGCGTCGCCGCGCGATCCATCGGCGGCCGCGTGCCCGGCGCCTCCCGTGTGGTCGGCTGCGCGTTGTCGCCGAACGCGGCATGGGAGCCCGACGCCGCCCACTCGCGCGGCGCGGTCTTGCCAGCTCCGCTCCACGATCGCTGGGTCGAGCTGGGCCCGAACGGATCGGGCTCGGGCACGTCGGGCACCGCCGCGGTCTCGACGGTGATCAGGCCGGTCTGCTCGCCGACCTCGAGCTCGTACCAGGGCTCGGGGCGCTCGCCGAACAGCTCGCGGACGTAGCGCGCCATCGCCATGTTCGACAGCACCATCCGCTCGCGCGTCGAGAACTGCTCGATCGCCTCGAGCAGCTCGCCCGCCGACTGGAAGCGATCGTCGGGCCGCTTCGCCAGCGCCTTCAGGATGATGTGCTCGAGCTCGCGCGGCAGATCGGGACGGCGCGAGCTCGGCGGCGGCACCGGGTTGTTGACGATGTGGGTCATCGTCTCGAAGTCGGTGGTGTGCTTGAACAGCCGCGTCATCGTCGTCATCTCGTAGAGGACGATGCCGAGCGAGAAGATGTCGCTGCGCCGATCGAGCGAGTGCCCGGTGCACTGCTCGGGGGACATGTACGCGACTTTGCCCTTCACCGCGCCCGACCGGGTCTCGGTCATGCGGTGGGCCGCCTTGGCGATGCCGAAGTCGACCAGCTTGACCGAGCCCTCGTACGCGACCATCAGGTTCGACGGCGACACGTCGCGATGCACGATGCCGAGCGGCTCGCGGTTCATGCCGCGCTTCTCGTGGGCGTAGTTGAGGCCGGCCGCCGCTCCCGCGATCACGGTGAGTGACACCTCGAACGGGATCTGCCGCTTCAGCGCCGCGACGCGCTGCAGCAGGTCGCGCACGTTCTCGCCGTGGACGTACTCCATCGTGAAGAAGTAGCTGTCGCTGACGCGACCGATGTCGTAGACCTGCGCGATGTTGGGGTGATGGAGCTGGGCGGCGAGGCGGGCCTCGTCGAGGAACATCGTGACGAACCGATGGTTCCGAGCGTGCTCGGCCATGATGCGCTTGAGCACGACGTAGCGCTCGAACCCCGCGATTCCAACCGCGCGCGCCAGGTACAGCTCGGCCATACCGCCGGTCGCGAGGTGACCCAGGATCTGGTACTGGTTCGACGCGGCACCTGCA
>JAYTAJ010001232.1:0-2474 GCA_043737575.1 Myxococcales bacterium
CGAGCGTGGTCGGCACGTCGACCTGCTTGGTCCCGCTGAACACGCGGTCGAGGTTGGCGACCACCGGGTCGAATGTGTCGCCGAACCCGAGGATCTGACCGGTGTACGGCGCCTCGCCGGTCTCGTAGTCGATCTCGATCGCGACGTCGCCGACGTCGGGATCGAACACGTCGACCGCGGCGTCATCGTCGCCGGTGTCGTCGCCGGCGCCGCCAGTCGCGCCGCACCCGGCGAGCACGAGCGCCAGGACCACCGCGGCCCTCACTCGACGTCTCCGATCGGTTCCATCTTGACTTCGACCTCCAGGGTTTCGGGTCCGCCGCCGACATAGATCGTACCCGCGGTCGGCGTCGCGTCGAGGTAGTTGCGGCCGACCGCGATCCGCACATGTTCGGTCTGGGTGAGGATCCCGTTGGTGGGATCGAACCCCTTCCAGCCGACCTCGGGCAGGTAGAGCTGGACCCACGCGTGCGACGCCTCGCTCTGCACGGTGTTGGCCTTGGCGGCGTCCGAGGTCGCGCGCGGCCCGGCGTAGATGTAGCCGCAGGCGTAGCGCGCGGGCACGCCGAGCAGGCGCGCCAGGCAGATGAACAGGTTCGTGAAGTCCTGACAGACGCCGCAGCGGTTGCTGTAGACCTCGAACGCGGTGGTGAAGACCGTCGTCGAGCCCTGGCGGTAGGCGTACTCCTTGAAGATCGTCGCGTTGATGTCGAGCAGCGTGTCGAGCAGGTCGAAGTCGTTGCGCTTGACGAAGCTCATCGCGTAGCCGGTGAGCTCCTCGAGCTGGGTCTCGGGCAGCTCGGTCGGCAAGAGATACGGCGCCATGATCTGGCGCTGCCACGGCATCCACACCAGCGGGATCGTCGAGCGGGCCTTGAAGGCGCGGAAGTCGAGCGGGTCGACGTCGTTGACGAGGATGCGGCTGTGGGCCTCGATCACCATCTCGTTCCACGGCGTCTCGATCAGCAGCCGCCGGACCCGGTTGTCGAAGACGTCGTCGAAGTCGTTGGCCTGCCCGGGCACCGACACGGTGAGCGTGTGCGACAGCACCTGCTGGCGGCGATCGCTGCGCGGCGTGAGGCGGAGGACGTGGGTCGAGCGCTCGATCGGCTTGGCGTAGCGGTAGACGGTGCGGTGGCGGACGTCGAAGGTGCGCGCGGGCGCGCGGGTGAGGTGCGACATCGCGAACCGGGTCTGCACCGACGGCGCGATCAGCGAGCTCCGCGGCGACGCGGCCGCGGCGGCGGGGTTGTGCTCGGCGATCACCGCGCCCTGGCGGATGCACAGGAGGGTGCCGGGCGGGACCTGGGTCCACACGATCGCGGCGCGCTGCTCGGCCGGCTGATCGGTGCCGGGCGGCCGCTGCTCCGGCTCGATCGGCAACAGCGGCGTCGACGACACGATCACGCCCTTGCGGCTCTTGGTGCCGCGCGCGCCGAGATCGAGGACGAGATCGTCGTCGCCGAACACCGCGCGGTCGTAGGGCGGCGCGACGGTGCCGAGGTACAGCATGCCCTCGCTGTCGCGATCGGCGTAGACGAGCAGATCGCGGCCGTCGGTGAGCGCGATCGTGAGGCCGCCGTCGTCATCGAGCGCATCGAGCCAGTCGCGCAGCATCGCGAGATCGACGTCGGCGACGCTCTTCCAGCCGCGCTCGGCGAAGCGGCCGAGCAGGACGCAGAACAGCTGCTCGGTGTCGGTCGAGCCGACCGGCTCGAACCGGCCGTGCTCGTCGGTGGGTCGCTTGGTGAGGCTGCCCGAGTGACAGAACAGCCAGTCGCGGCGGCCCCAGCTGCGGCAAAACGGCTGGGTGTTGGCGTCGGTGATCGCGCCCCACCGGGCCGAGCGGATGTGCAGCGCGAACAGCGACGCCTCGAGGTGCTCCCACGCCTTCGCGAGCTGACCGCGGATCGAGCCCTGCGGCGGCGCGGGCTCCTTCAGGACGACGGCCGATGGCTCGCCGCCCGGGTAGTAGCCGAGGCCCCAGCCGTCGGGCAGCGTGCGCCCAGCGGCGAGGCACAGCAGATCGAATGACGGCGCCAGCTCGCCCTCGAACGACATCGCGAGGAGGTTCGGCACGCGCGCACTCTACCGCACGCGTGGGGATCTCAGTCCTGGCCGAACAGCTCCTTGGCGAGGCTCTCGCAGATGGCGTGGCTCTCGTCGACGACGAGGGTGAGCAGCTCGTGGACGACGGGGCCGCGCAGCTCGCCGCGGCGGCGCGAGATCAGCTCGTGGAGCGCGCCGAGGCGAGCGAGGGTGGCGCCGCCCGGGAGATCGTCGGCGGTGGGCGGCCGGATCGCGGCGAGGCGCGCGTACGCGGCCTGGACGCAGAACGCGATCGCGCGCGGGAAGCGGCTCTCGCCGATCAGGAAGGCGGCGACGGCCTCGGCGTCGACCTTGCCCTGGCACTGCTTCATGAACGGCTCGAAGCCGGACAGCGAGCGCAGGAGCGACAGCCACAGCGCGGTCTC
>JAYTAJ010001233.1:0-5694 GCA_043737575.1 Myxococcales bacterium
CAGCATGCCATCGATGCCGCGCCGCTGCGTCAGGCCCGTGTAAGGCGCGTCATCCGCTCACCACGGCGCGTCGCGGTAGTCCTTGAGGAAGCGGCCCCAGCGGTGGCGGCCGGTGAGGTGACCGTCGAAGACGGGGTCGAGGACGCGGGCGGCGCCGTCGACGATGTCGAGGGGCGGGTGGAAGCCGTGGACCTCGACCTTGCGCGCGGCGATGGACGCGGGGTCCTCGTCGGTGACCCAGCCGGTGTCGACGGCGTTCATGTGGATGCCGTCGCGCACGTAGTCGGCGGCGGAGGTGCGCGTCAGCATGTTGAGCGCGGCCTTCGCCATGTTGGTGTGCGGATGCTTCTCGGTCTTGAAGCGGCGATAGAACTGCCCCTCCATCGCCGACACGTTGACGACGTGGGCGTCGCGGGTGGGGACGGCGGCGAGCAGCGGCTTGCAGCGGGCGTTGAGCACGAACGGCGCGACGGCGTTGACGAGGTGGACCTCGAGCAGCTCGGCGGTCGGCACCTCGGCGAGGGTCATCCGCCACGAGTTGAAGTCGCGCAGATCGACCTGCTGCAGATCGGCGTCGAGGCGGCCGGTCGGGTACAGGTGGGTGCCGCGCTCGAGATCCTCGGCGAGCAGCGGCACCTGCGACAGCACCGCCGAGCGCCACAGCCCGGCGGGCTCGCCGCCACGCGCGGTGAGCGCGGCGCCGGCGCCGAGGACGCGCTGACCGCTGGCCTCGTCGTGGCGCAGGCCCCACCACCGCGCCAGCATCGCGCGCTCGCGCGGGCCGACGTCGTCGGGGCCGACCGCCTCGCCCGCGAGCAGGTGATCGTAGAAGCCGCTGGGTCGCCGCACGGTCTGGCAGGCGTTGTTGATCAGCACGTCGAGCCGCGGCAGGGTCGCGCACAGGTGCGCGCACAGCGCCTCGACCGACGGCGTGTGGCGCAGATCGCAGCCGTAGACGTGCGTGCGGGTCGCGAGGTCCTCGCCGTCGGGCTCGGCGGCGAGGCGGCGCGCGGCGTCGACGGGAAAGCGGGTGAGGACGATGGTCTCGGCGCCGGCGCGCAGGAGCTTCAGCGCGATCTGCGCGCCGATCTTCACCCGGGCGCCGGTGACCAGCGCGATGCGGCCGCGCAGATCGGCGGTCTGGTTGCGCTTGTCCCAGTTCTCGGCGGCGCAGGTCGGGCACATCGCGTCGTAGAACGAGTGCAGCTCGAAGAAGTCGGCCTTGCAGACGTAGCAGTTGCGCGAGTTGGTGACGCGCGGGGTCTCGCGGCGCGCCTCGGCGGCGGTCCAGGCGCCGCCGTCGTCATCATCGCCATCGGCGTCGTGATCGAGATCGTCGATCAGCTCCGGCGGCGGCAACGACGGCACCGCGCCGAGGCTGGGGAACACCGGCAGCTTGCGCATCGCGCGGATGCCGGTGCCGTCGAGGATCGCGCGATCGGCGGCCTTCACCGCGAGCTCCTGCTTGCGCGACAGACCCTTGCGCATCGCCTTGCGCATGTAGCGATCGGGTCGCGACAGCCGGCCGGCCGCGACCATCAGGCGGCGGCGCAGGTCGTCGGACAGCTCGGCGACGCGACGCGGATCGTCGGCGAGCATCTCGAGCAACGCGACCAGCGGAACGGCAGGATCTTCGGGCGGCACGCGCGGCGTTAACTACCACACGTCGGGCAGCTGGCTCGCGGGCTGATCACCTCGATCGTCTCGGCGCCGAACGACACCATCAGGTACAGCCACAGCGTCGTGCCTTCGCGATCGACGAAGTAGTCGCGGCCATGCACGAGGACGGTCTCGCCGTTGCGCAGGATCACGGGATCGGCCGCGGTCGGCGACAGCCCGGTGATGCGGACCAGGTTGTTGACGCCGAAGGTCGCGCCGCCGCCGATCATCTGGAACTGCACGGCGCCGGCGTCGGCCGCGATCGACCAGTAGCCGCCGTCCTCGACGAAGCCATCGCCCTCGGCGTCGAACGGCTCGACGCCGTTGTCGCCGCCGCGCAGGACGGTGAGCGTCACCGGATCGAGGAACGATCGCGTCCGGATCTCGGACTCGACGCAGTCGTCGCCGACGCGGGCGCCCGCCCAGATCACGCTGTGCCCGACGTAGCGCCCGTCGGCGATGGCGGGCGTGAACCGCCAGTCGTACTGCAGCGCCAGCTGCTGCCCGCCCTGGTTGGTCAGGCCGACCGTCGAGCGCAGGCCGCGGCCGCGACCGAGCGGATCGTCGGGGACGAAGCCGACCGCCGAGAACCCGACCTCGAGCCCGGGTCCGCGCGCGCACAGGAAGCCGCGGGCGTCGGCCACGTTGCCGACGAGCCGCGTCGAGGTGCCCATCGTGGTGGGCGGCGTGACCGTGAAGTCGTGCTCGGTCTGGTCGAGCTCCTCCCAGCGCAGCTCGGGGAACGACGCGGCGCGGAGCGCGACGAAGTCCGTGAGCGACGACGCGCCGTTGGCCGTGGTCGTGAACTCGTCGGTGCGGATCACCCGGCCGTCGGCGACGATCGTGTACGTCGATCGCGCGGCGGTGAGATCGTTGTGCGTCCAGTCGATCTGCACGCGGGCCAGGCCGCGCCCCGAGATCGGGATCGCGTGGGTCTCGCCGGTCGCCTGGATCGAGAACGACTCCTCCCACAGGTGGACGCCCGAGTAGCGCTCGCCGATGTCGATGTCGGTGTACGCGATCGGCGTGCCGCCGACCGCGATCTGCGTGAGCTGATGACCGGCGAGGTCGTGCAGCTCGTAGCGCGCGGTCTGGGTGTTGACCGCGATCATGGTGGCGCCGCCCGCGCCGACCAGATCGACGGTGACGCGGTTGCGCGGGGGCAGGTTCGCGATCGGATTGCAGTCGTGATCGTCGGCGGAGCCGGGCTCGAAGGCGCCGGGATGGCGGGTGCCGTCGTCGTCGAAGCAGTCGGGGTACGTGCCGCAGGTGAACCAGCCGTCCTGATCGAGATCGACACACGCGGTGGCGGTGTCGCGCATCGGCGCGTCGACGACCTGGGCGTCGGTCGCTGCGGGACCCGGCGTGGACAGACACGCGCTACCAGTGACTGCGGCCAGGACGACGACGAGCCTCACCGCGCGAGTATAGTGCAGCGCATGCAGCGCCTGGGCCTCCTGGCCGTCTCCGTCGCGATCGCGTGCGGTCCATCACCCGCGGCGCGGCCGCCGTCGACGAGCGCGCCGACCCCGACCACGGTCGCGACGCCGTCGTACCGCGCCACGATCCGCTGGACCGCCCACGGCGTGCCGCACATCGTCGCCTCGGACGTCGGCGGCCTCGGCTTCGGCCAGGGCTACACCCAGGGCCAGGCTCACCTGTGCGAGATCGCCGACAGCATCGTCCGGGTCCGCGGCGAGCGGGCGCGCTACCTCGGCCGCGGCGACGGCAGCAAGCACGTCACCAGCGACCTCGCCAACCTGCACCTCGGCTATCGCGCCCGCGCCGAGGCGATGCTGCCGTCGGGGTCGGCCGAGACCCGCGCGATGCTCGCGGGCTACGCGGCCGGCTACAACCTCGCGCTGGCGCGGCGACCGCCCGGCGAGCGACCGGCGGCGTGTCGCGACGCCGCGTGGCTGGTGTCGATCACCGAGGCCGACGTCGCGGCGTATGCGCTGTCGTTGCAGTCGCTGGCGTCGTCGCACTTCCTCGAGAGCGCGATCGCCGCGGCGGCTCCCGGCAGCGCGGGCGCCGCGGTGGTCCCGCCGCGTGCGCGTCCGCGCGGGGGCTCGAACGCGTGGGCGATCGGCGGCGATCGCACCGCGTCGGGCGGCGCGATCCTGGTCGGCAATCCCCACTTCCCGTGGGAGGGCGATCTGCTGTTCCACGAGGCTCACCTGACGATCCCCGGCGATCTCGACGTCTACGGTGCGTCGCTGATCGGCGTGCCCGGCATCCAGATCGGCACGACGCCGCACCACGCGTGGACCCACACGTTCTCGGCGTCGACGCACATGGTGCTGTACCGCCTCGAGCTGTCGGCCCACAGCGCGCTGCGCTACCGCCACGGCGACGACACCCTCGCGATCACGCCCGCGACCTACACGATCACGATCGGCGGCGGCGGCGGCAAGCTCGAGACCGAGCGCCACACGCTGTACCGCAGCGCGGTCGGCCCGATGATGGCGACGCCGTCGTCGCGGTGGGACGGCCCGGGCGGTCACGCGTTCACGGTGCGCGACGTCGGCGCCGGCGGCGCCCTCGCGCTCGACGAGTACCTGGCGATGGCGCGGGCCAAGACCCGCGCTGGCTTCGAGGCGGCGCTGGCGATGCACGGCACGCCGTTCGTCAACACCCTCTACGCCGACGGCGACGGCGACGCGCTCTACGTCGACGGCTCGCGGGTGCCCGCGCTCAGCGACGACGCGATCGCGGGCTGGCGGTTCCTGCGCAAGGTGCTGCCGCCGCTCGAGGCGGCGTGGCGCCAGGGCCTGGTCGTCGTCGACGGCAGCGATCCGATGTACGACCTGCCGACCGACGATCCGCGCGGCCCGGGCGCGTTCCCGATCGCGGTCGCGCCGCGGATCCTGCGCCGCGACTTCGTGGTGAACGCCAACGACAGCTTCCGCTTCACCAACCTCGCGGCGCCCGAGACCACCGCGCCGCAGTCGCCGCTGTGGGGCGACGACGCCGATCGGCCGTCGGTCCGCACCCTCGCGAACCTCGCGCTGCTCGCGCCCGGCGGCGGCGCGGCTGGCCCCGACGATCGGTTCACGCTCGACGAGGCCGCGGCGGCGATGCTGTCGAATCGCTCGTTCGTCGCCGATCGGCTGCGCGACGACGTGCTCGCGGCGTGTCCGAAGCCGAGCAAGAAGAAGTCGCGCCTCGCCGACGCCTGCGCGGTGCTCGCCGCGTGGGACGGCCGCTTCGCCATCGCCAGCCGCGGCGCGCTCCTGTGGCGCGCGGTCGTCACCGGCCTCATGCGAGCAGGACCGCTGCCGTGGGCGCGGCCGTTCGATCGCCAGGCGCCGCAGCTCACCCCCGACGGCCTCGCGGTCACGCCCGAGCTCCTGCGCACCACCATCACCAGCGCCGCCGCGGTCCTCGACGGCGCGGCGATGCCGCTCGACCTCGAGCTCGGCGCCGGCCAGCGCGCGCCCGGCCGCGGCGGCGAGCTGCCGATCCCGGGCGGCCGCGAGGAGGACGGCGTCGCGAACATCGCTACTCGCAACGACTTCAACGCCACCGCGCTGCCGCGCGCGCCCGACGCCGGCAACTACCCGGTCAACTTCGGCTCGAGCTTCATCCTCGCGGTCGAGCTGACCCCGGCAGGACGCACGGTGCGTGCGCTCCTGACCTACGGCAACTCGAGCGATCCCGCCTCGCCGTGGTATCGCGACCAGCTCGACGCGTTCGCGCGCGGCGAGCTCCGCACCGTGCCCCTGTCCGACGCCGCGATCGCCGCCGATCCCGACTACCGCGTCGAGGAGATCCACTCACCATGACCCTTCGCTCACGTCTTCGCGGCGCCGCCATCGGCGCCTTCCTCGGTGCCGACGGCGCCCGCCACGCCCTCGCCGATCTCAAGCGCCGGGTGACCCGGGCCGAGCGCGTGATCGACTTCTACTTCGACATCGGCGATCCCGCGAGCTACCTCGCGGCCCAGGCGGCGCAGCGCCTGGTCGAGACCTACGGCGTGCCGATCCACTTCCACCTGGTGTCGCCGCCGACCGCCGACGTCGATCCCGCGCCGAT
>JAYTAJ010001234.1:0-5693 GCA_043737575.1 Myxococcales bacterium
CGGCGCGCCCATCACCAGACGGGTCAGCCCGACCGCTTTGGCTCGCTCCATGATCTCGATCAGCCGCCGGTGCGGCACGCCGGCCTCCGGCTGCAGCACGATCTGCGTGTCCGGATCGCGATCGAACGCCGCCTGCAGGACCGCCTCGACCAGGTCGTCGCTGATCGCCTGGCCCGAGACGACGACGTCGCCGTCGAGCGGGATCTCGATCACCAGGCGATCGTCGACCGGCTCGAGCTCGGGCGGCGGCGGCTCGGGATCGTCGACCGTGACCTTCGCGAGATCGCCGTCGAGCATCATGGCGGCCTGCCGCGCGCGGTGCCGGTCGGCCTCCACGCGCGCGAAGCGCTCGAGTGCGTCGCCCCGACCAGGCCCGCGCGCCATCACCAGCCCCGCCACCAGCGCCACCGCCGCGACGCCGAGCGCGGCGCCGACCTGCATCCGCGCGCCGATCACTTGCCCGCGCCGCCCGTGCCGATCGCGAGCCGGGTCAGGCCCGCGGCCTTCGCGCGCTCCATCACGTTCACGACCCGGCCGTGGGCCACGCCCTTGTCGGCTTGCAGCACGACCTGCGTCGCCTTGTCCTTGGCGAACGCGGCGCGGAACAGGTTGTCGATGTCGGCGTCGCGCACGATCTTGCCGTCGACGGCGACGTCGCCCTCGATCGGGATCAACAGCACCAGGCTGGCCTTGGTCGGATCGATCTCCTGAGCCGCGCCCGGCGGCAGGTTGACCTTGAGGCCCGAGCGCTTCTCGGCCTCCTGCTTCTCCTCGACCTTGGCGACGCGCTTCTCGGCCTCGGCCTGCACCGCCAGCGCCGAGACCATGAAGATGATCATCATCACCAGGAAGACGTCGGTCAGCGGGGTGATGTTGATCTCGGCGAAGATGCCACCGCCCTCGCCGTCGTCATCGTCGCGCTCGCCGCCGTCAGGCAGCTGCGCGGCCATCGTCCTTGTCCTTGCGCTTGCGCTGGGCCGCCTGATCGCCGTCGTCGACCTCGTCCGCGTCGGGCGGCAGATCGCCGAGCAGCTCGAGGAACTCGTCGGTCAGGAGCTTCATCTCGGTCGCGATGCGCGCCGCGCGCTGGTTGAAGAAGTTGTAGAGGATGACGGCCTCGACGGCGACGATGATGCCGGCCGCGGTCACGATCAACGCCTCGGAGATGGGCTTCGAGACCATCCCCATCGTGATGACCTCGTCCTTCTTGAAGCGGCCCATCGCCGACATGATGCCGAGCACGGTGCCGAACAGACCGACGAACGGCGCGGTCGCGCCGATGGTGCCGAGGATCCACAACCGACTGCGCAGGTCGGCGTTGACGCGCTGGCGCTCGCGATGGACCGCGGGCCCCAGGTGCTCGCGCTTGCCGCGCCCGAGGCGCTCGTAGCCGACCAGGAAGACATCGGCCAGCGGCGACGGCGAGCGCTCGCAGGCGCTGCGTCCCTCGCTGACCGCACCGCGTTGCAAGCAGCGGCCCACGGTGTCCGCCAGGCTGCGGGCCCGGGCCGTGAACTGCCACTGGGCGACCGCGCGCTCGATGGCGACCGCCAGGGCGATCACCGAGAACGCCACGATGAACCACATGGCGTAACCGCCGTGGCTCATGAGGTCCCAGATCGAAGTATCCATGGGGAGATCCTGCCCGAGGTTGGCAGCGATGCAAGCTTCGACGCGCCCGAGTACCTTACGGTTGCCTGATCGCGATCACGGCGAGAACGGCGCGCGGTAGCCGTTGCCATCGAAGTCGACGAACACCGGGGCGGTGAACGCGGTCGCCGGGACGCCGTGGCCGCGCAGCACCGCGTCGACCTCGGCGGGGCTACCGCTGACCAGCACCGGCAGGGTCGTCGCATCGATCAGGTCGCCCGACAGCAGCGGGAAGATCGCGCGGTCGCCGCGGGCACGGAACACCAGCCACGCATCGGGCCCGGTGCCGCCGCTGCGGGTCACGATGTCGGTCGCGTCGAGCGTGACCGTGACCGTCGCGCGCAAGAAGCGGTGGTTGCCCGGCCCGCTGACCGCGACCGACTGCACCGTCATCGCGGTCGGCGCGATCGTCGCCTGGCGGCACGGGTCCATCGCCGACAGCCCCGCGATCGTCCGCGAGGTCCAGCACTGCAGCGGCACCAGCGCGCTGGAGGTCTCGTCGAGGACGGGGCTGGTCGGCGTCGCGTTGGCGAACACCTCGAGGGTGTCGATGTCGGCCCACTCCGGCGCGGTGATCGTCACCTGCAAGGTCACCGTGCCCGCCGCCGCGCCGACGGTGCGGCCGATCGCCGGCATCGTGTTCGACGTCACCGCGATCATCGGCCCGTTGGTGACGACGAGGTCGCGCGCGGTCTGGGTGCCCTCGAGCGTCTTCATGACCTCGTCGACCACCGCGCCCGAGGCCAGCGCGGCCGGGCCGTCGTCGGGCACCCGCACCAGGTTGCGCGGCATCCCGAGCGGATCGCTCACCGAGGTGTGAGTGTCGCTGTTGCCGATCGGGGCCACGTAGTAACCCATCGTCAGCAGGTTGAACCAGTCGCGCAGCACGCGGTCGAGCGACGTGATCTCGCGGACGCCGTCGAGGTCGGTGTCCTCCATCGCGAAGCCGTTCCAGATCTCGAGCGCGTTCCAGCCGTCGTTCCACAGCGACTCGTCGGGCAGGCGCAGCGCCTCGTTGGCGACCTCGGCGCGGGCGAAGTCGCCGCTGATCGTGCGCGCGTCGAAGTCGTACTGCAGGTTCGCGCGATCGAAGTACTGCTGGAAGCGGCCCAGCGCGCCAGCGCCGCGCGGGTGGTTGACCTGAACGACGCGGGCGCCGCGGCTGCGCGCGGCGTCGAAGATCTGGGACGGCGTCATCGCGTAGCCGGCCGAGCCGCGGCCCCAGTCGATCGCGCCGCCGTTGGCGTTGGCGATCGGCTGCAGCGGGTAGGCGTTGAAGTGGCCGTACGCGAACGGCGTGACCTCGATGCCGGGGACGACCCGCAGGAGGTCGTCGACCGCGAGCTGCTCGACGATCGGCTGCAGATCGGTGACGACGTCGTGGTCGTTGATCGTGAACAGCTCGACGCCGGCCGACAGCGCCGACCGCACCCGCTCGATCGAGCCGACCGGTGAGTCGGGCGACCCGACCTGATGGACGTGGAACTCGGCGGCGAGGTAGCCGGTGGTGTCGACGACGCGGCGCAGGTGCAGCACGACCTCGCCGTCGGCGGTGCCGACGAACGGCGCGCTCGCGATCGACCACTCGGTGCCGCGGCTGGCGTAGACGCGATAGGTGCCGCCCGCGGGGAGGAACAGCGGCGGATCGGCCAGCGTGCCCGTCGAGATCCCGGCCGCGGCGTGGAGCGAGCGCACCACGCCGCCCAGCCGATCGTAGGTCTCGAACAGCCGCTTGTCGGGGAACGCCGGGTGGGTCCCGACGACCAGGAGGCGGGCCGGGATGGTGTCGCCGCTGTCGTCGTCGATGACCTGGTAGTCGAGGCGGACCGGCCTCGGGATGATCGGCGCGCCCGCGGTCGGCGTCACCGCCGCCGAGCGCCCGACGTCCTTGATCTCGGCGCGCAGGAGGTGCGGGCCCGACGGGATCTTGCCGGCGTAGCTGCCGTCGGCGGCGACGTCGAGGTAGCTGACGATGAGGTCGGTGTCCTCGATCGTGCCGTTGCCGTTGCCGTCGGCGTAGACGCCGACCCGCGCCCGCTCGGCGACCGCGCCGCCCGACAGCGTCACCGCGCCGCTGACGTCGACCAGCGCTTCGCCGTTGCCGGTGCGCCACACCTCATCGATCTGGTTGGCGTCGTCGCCGAGCACCAGATCGACCCGCTGCAGCTTGCCCTGCTTGGCGTCGAGCGCGAGCTGGTAGGTCGACTGGTCGAAGATGTCGAGGAGGTTCTCGCCGCCGAACAGCACGATCGAGACGCCGGCGATGATGAAGCCAGCGCTGCGGATCGGCCCGCCGTGACGCGGCACCACGCCGTACGCGGTCTCGGGTCCCTGGTAGACGACGTAGTCGATCGGCGCGGGCGTGCTGAGCGAGCTGAGCGCGTCGATGCCCGAGCGCTCGAAGCCGCGGCCGTTCGACCACGCCTCGGTCTCGCCGCCGGTGTCGTTGAGGGCGCCGAACGGCGCCGCGATGCGCAGCGACGAGCCGTTGTACAGCGACCAGTACACCTCGAGCTGGGTCGCGCCCGGCTGCAGGATGTACGTCGTCGCGCAGTCGATCTTGTCGTCGACGTCGGGGTTGAGGTCGTCGCCGATCGGCAGGACGCCGATGCCGCGCATGTTGATGAAGTCGTTGTTGCCGGTCTTGCCGATCGCGCGGACCACCGCGGCGCCGCCGCCGCTGCCGTCGGCGACGATCTCCATGCGGGTGTGCTCGCAGGTGCGGCCGGCCTTGTAGATCATCGACAGCTCGCCGAAGTGATCGGGGCGAGCGACGCCGTCGGCGCCGACCAGCGCGGCGTCGATCACGTTGCCGCCTTGCGGCACCACGCCGATCACGCGAGCGGGCGCGCCGATCACGAAGCGCACGTTGGCGTTGCGCAGGAAGAAGTCGCCGACCTGGCCCTGCGCGGCGGGCCCGGTGAGCAGCTCGGTCGGGTTGGTCGCGGTGATCTCGCCGGTCCACACCGCCTGGGCCTCGCCGGTCGGCGTCGGGGTCGGTGGGTAGTGGTCGGCGAGGCCCGGACCACCATCGTCGCCACACCCACCCACCAGCACAGCCAGGACCGCGGGCACGAGCGGGCGAAGCATCCTCATCCGAGCAAGGCTACTCCAACGCGCCATCGATTCGCCGCTGAACCGTCACACAGCCGCGACGAAATCGTGGTCGTCGGCACGGCTTGCCCCGGGCGGGAAAGGCTGCTCGAATCCGCCGCATGGCACGGACGGTCAAATGTTCCAAGCTGGGCGCCGAGCTCCCTGGACTCGCCTACAAACCTTTCGCGGATGCGCTCGGTCAGCGGATCTTCGAGCAGATCTCCCAGGAAGCCTGGAAGCAGTGGATCGAGCACTCCAAGAAGCTCGTCAACGAGTACCGCCTCGACCTGACGCAGAAGTCGGCCCACGACGAGCTGAAGAAGCAGTGCGAGGCGTTTCTGTTCGGTGAGGGCCAGGTCACCACGCCCGCCGAGTACGTGCCCGAGAAGGCGTGACCGCCGAGCCCGCGCTGTTCGCCGCGATCCCGTCGCTGCGCGATCGCGTGCCGTGGGTGCGGCTCGGGCAGTGGCCGACGCCGGTCGAGCGGGTCGCGATCGCGGGCCTCGCCGAGATCTGGGTCAAGCGCGAGGATCTGACGTCGCCGCACTACGGCGGCAACAAGGTCCGCACCCTCGAGGCGATGTTCGGCCGAGCCCGCGCCGCGGGCGCGCGCCGCATCTGGGCGACCGGCGCGTTCGGCTCGAACCACGTCGTCGCGACCGTCCTGCATGCTCACGCCGCCGGCCTCGAGGCCGGGGCGATCCTGTTCCCGCAGCCGCCCAGCGAGCCGGCGATCGCCAACGCCAGCGCGATCATCGCAGCGCGGCCTGCGATCATCACGGTGCCGAACGTCGCGCTCCTGCCCGCGTCGATGATCGCGGTGGCAGCGCGGCGCGGCGCGTACGTCATGACACCCGGCGGCGCGACGCCCGAGGGCGCCCTCGGCGCGCTGTCGGCGGCCTTCGAGCTGGTCGCGCAGGCACGGGCGGGCGCGCTGCCGTGGCCGC
>JAYTAJ010001235.1:0-2472 GCA_043737575.1 Myxococcales bacterium
CCCGCGCCCGGCAGCCTCGACGAGCTGCACCGCACGATCCTCGCGCCGCGCTGCTCGGGCCAGCCCGGGCTGTGCCACAACGGCCAGTTCGAGCCGAACCTGTCGACGCCGGCCTTGTTCTACGCCTACGTCGTCAACCGGCCGTCGCTCGAGAAGCCGACCCGCTACCGGGTCAAGGCTGGCGATCCCGACGCCAGCGTGCTGATCGACAAGCTGCGCGGCCGCGACGTCGCGTCGCGCATGCCGCTCGGCGCCGATCCGCTCACCGAGTCGGAGATCGCGCAGTTCGAGGCGTGGATCACCGGCGGCGCGCTGCGGGCGCCCGGCGACGCGCCGCCGCCGCTGCTCAACAACCCGCCGACCCGCCCCGAGATCGCGATCTACGACAGCGGCGGCACCCGCCTCGATCTGGCCGGGCCGGTCAGCGTCGCCGCGGGCGCGACGATCACGCTGCGCCACTCGGTGCGCGACTTCGAGACCGCCGACGCGCTGATCCCGTTCGCCGCGTTCGTGCTGAACGCCAACGACGGCCGGTCCGCGGTGATCGAGCCGGCGGCGGCGCCCAGCGATCGCCACATCGGCGTCACCGCGTACGACGGCGCGGCGCCGACGGGCGTCGGCGATCTGCTCAACTACCGGCGGAGCTGGACCATCCCGAGCCTGGTGACGCTGCTCGATCCCGACACCGGCCTGACCGAGGACGTCGCCGCGGCCGGGCTCGTGCTCACGCCGATCTGCGTCTACGTCGACAGCGCCACCGACGGCATCGCGACCATCGCGATCGCGAACGCGCCGATCACGCTGCGATAGGAGCCCCCATGCGTACCCTCCTCCTCCTCGTCGCGCTGGCCGCGGTTGCCGCGTGCAGCGACGATCCCGCGACCGAGCCGACCGTGGTCGTGCTGTCGGCGGCGCCCGACGCGCTGATCCTCACCGACGACGCCCGCAACGACGTGACGATCCAGATCGGCTACAGCGACGGCGATGGCGATCTCGGCCGCGGCGTCGCCCGCATCCACGACTGCCGCACCGACGGCCTGGTCACCGAGCTGATGCTGCCGTCGATCGCGAGCGACGAGGCGGTCGCCGAGGGCGTGGCGATCACCGGCGAGCTCGCGCTGCAGGTCAACGACGTCGGCGTGGTCGCGCCCGCGCCCGCCGCGTCCGCCGCGTGTGCCGAGCTCGGCGTCGCCGCGCCGACCGCGGGCGCGGTGGCGTTCTGCGTGATCCTCGTCGACGCCGGCGGCGGCGTCGGCCCGGGTGACTGCACCGCGGCGATCGCGGTCGCGGCGCCGTGATATCCCCGCGGCCGTGACCAAGAAGCCCGCGCGGCCCCGCACCGAGCGCCGCCGCCGCGACCGCGACGCCCAGGCCCTGGTCCGCGATCGCGAGCGGCTGTTCGCGCTGTCGACCGGCGGCTCGGCCGAGCGCCCGATCGCGATCGACTCGCCCGCGGTGATCGAGCCGCGGGTCCGCGCGCTGCGGTGTCCGCAGTGCGACGGCGAGCTGACGCTGCGCGATCACCGCGCCGCCGGCGCCGGGCTGCGCGAGGTCGACGTGATCTGCCGGCACTGCCACGCCGCGCGCACGCTGTGGTTCCGCCTCGGCGCCACCGCGGCGAACTGACTGGCGCATCTGGCTGTGCGCCACGGCACGAATGCAACCCGCAATGCCCCATCGCTACCCGACGTCGTCGGTGACGCGCCTCGCCGCCCACATGCTGCACCTTTTATCTCACCTGACGAACTCGGTACGCTGCGAGGTCCATGGCCAGAACCCCACTCGCTACTGCGTTCCGTACCCTGTGGCGTGACCTCACCGCTGCCCGTCGAGCCGGCCTTCCCGTCGACGAGCTGCGCGCGCAGCGCGACGAGGCGAAGCGCGTGCGCGAGCCTGGCCGCGGCATCTCACGTCGTCACCTCCTCACCGGCGCCGCTGCGGGCGCCGCTGCCCTCGCGTTGCCCGGGCGGGCCCGCGCGAGCACCAACGATCCGACGGTCGCGATCATCGGCGGTGGGATCGCCGGGCTCACCTGCGCGCTGAAGCTGCTCGACAAGCGCATCGAGTCGACGGTCTTCGAGGCGTCGAACCGCCTCGGCGGCCGCATGTACTCGAACCGCACCGGCTACTGGGCCAACGGCCAGGTCAGCGAGTGGGGCGGCGAGCTGATCGACAGCGGCCACGAGACCATGCTCGAACTCGCCGATCGCTTCAACCTCCCGGTCGACGATCTGATCGCGGCCCAGCCCGCCAACGCGGTCGACATCTACCGCGTGCTCGGCAACTACTACCCGAAGACCGCCGCCGACGCCGACTTCACCGCGATCTACGATCAGGTGCTGGCCGATCTCGACGCCGCGCCGTTCCCGACCACGTTCGACTCGTCGCCGCCCGCGGCGCGCGTGCTCGACAACATGAGCGTGTACGACTGGATCGAGAGCCGCGTGCCCGGCGGCCACGACTCGCCGCTCG
>JAYTAJ010001236.1:0-13094 GCA_043737575.1 Myxococcales bacterium
GTGCCGATCACCGCCGATCACGTGACCCAGGCGCTCGCCGCGTACGAGCGGACGATCCTGTGCAACGACACGCCGTACGATCGCTTCGCCGCCGGCGACAAGGCCGCGCTCACCGACGGCCAGCAGCGCGGCCTCGACGTGTTCCTCGGCAAGGGTGGCTGCATCGCGTGCCACACGCCGCCGCACTTCACGTCGTCGATGCAGGTCGACGGCGGCATGTACTACAACGCCGGCGTCGGCATCGCAGGCAAGGACGCGACCACCGTCGACGTCGGCCGCAAGAAGGTCACCAGCAAGGACACTGACTGGGCGTCGTTCAAGATCCCGTCGCTGCGCGGCGTCGGCAAGAGCCCGCCGTATTTCCACGATGGCTCGATGGCCAAGCTCGAGGACGTCGTGCACTACATGGCGTCGGGCGCGACGCCCAACCAGAACCTGTCGTCCTTGCTCGCGACCCCGAAGGGCCTCACGCCCGCCGAGGAGACCGACCTCACCGACTTCCTCCGCGGCGGCCTCGACTGTCCCGGCGGCCTGACCCCGCCCGCCAAGCTGCCCTGACGTTGCGCCCGCGCCGGATCGGCGTAGGCTCCTCGCCGTCGGTCCCATAGCTCAGTTGGACAGAGCGGCGGTTTCCTAATCGGGTGCGCGTCCTCGGGGTGTCGGTAGGTTGGCGGAATCGTTACGGCGCTGTCGGCGCTGTCGGCGCTGTTGGCGCCGATTCCGGGTGCTGCGTGGCAACGCCGTGGCAACGCCGACGCGCGAGTCGCCACGGCGATCCGGATCGATCCGCCTGGTGTCAGCCTCTCGAGCCGATCGATCGCGATCCGACTGACACTCGCGGCGCCGTCGGACCCTGCTGGTAGCGTTGGTCCGTCGGTCACCGCAGCGGAGTAGCTACCGCGGCGGGCGGTTACTCCTGGCGCCGCTGACTGACCCCTTTCCCGGCTAGGTCGCGACGAACGCCTAGGAGGCGACCATGGCCACGAGCAAGCCGATCGCGCCGCAATGGCGATGCCAAGCGGACATGCCGCGCGCCTGGTGTCGGCCGGGCAACCTGTGCGGGTTCTGCAAACCCGACGAGTCCGAGAAGCGGACGAAGCGCGCAAGTGATCCGCGTGAGAAGCGCCGGCCTGCTGTCGTCGCTCCTCGGGCGACGACACGCAAGACGACGGCAGCGAAGCGCGGCAGGACCGAGGCCGCTGGGGTCCCAGCCGCGGCGCGCGACGGCGACGGCGCGACGCGCTCGTCGAGGCGCAATCTGTGGCGGCGCTACGTTGATCCGCAAGCTCGCGTCCGCGTCGAACGGTTCGACTACTCGAGTCCGGCAGTCCGCGAGCGCCAACTCGGGTTGATGAAAGAACACCTCGAGTACCTGCGCACCCGCGAGAGGGAGGAAGCGCAGCGACTCGTCGATGCGGCGGCGTTCGCTCGCCAGCGCGAGCGATGGGGCGTCGAGGTGCAGTCCTGCCGCGAACGTGCCGAGCGCATGAAGACCTCGCCGCTGCCGACGTGGGGGGATACCCAGCATGAACGCGACCACGCCGAGTGCGAGCGACGGTACGCCGTGCTCGTCGAGGCCGAGCGCATCATCGCCGAGGGTCAGCAGTCGACGCTTCGGCCGGGGCTCAGGCCAGAGACCGCTTGTATAGGACGCTGGAGTCTCGAGCATAACGACCGGCAGATCGTGGCGGCGCTTGGTGCCGGTTGGACACCCGCTCGACTGCGGAAGGCGCGCGAGGATCTCTACAAGCGCTTCCCTGAGCTGCGCCCCGCGTGGCGCGACCCCGACTACGCCGCGCTTTAGCGTGAGCGGACCGCCAGTCGATCTCACGTTACGCAGCGGGCGCGCGGCGGCATCGTCAAGAAATGACGCCGAGCGCCCCGATTGCCACCGACCCGACCGAGCGCCACGAGTCAGAGCAGTACGAGACGGTCCGCGACGTCTCGCTGCGGCTGAAGATCCCGCAGTCGACGATCCGGGATTTGGCCCGGCTCGAGAAAATGCCGTGCCTGCGGATCTCACCGCGGCTGATCCGCTTCCGGCCCGCTGAAGTCGACGCGTGGCTCGCGTCGCGCGCGGTGGGAGGTGCGAAGTGATCGCCGCCGACGACTTCGCCCCGACGCTCGCCGACCAGCGCGCCTCCCTCGCCACGATGGACGCGGCGGGCCTCGGGCTCGTGGTGCCGATGCTGGTGGCGAACGCGACGTACGGCATCGACCGGCTCAGCGCCGCCGACCCGATCGCCGCGGGTCGCCTCGCAGCTGCGATGGTGGTCTCGGCCGCGCCGCCGACGGCCGTCACTGCGGCGCGCTTCGACCGCGTGCGCGAGAAGCTCCGCGCCGCCACCGCCGAGCTGGTCGAGCTCGACAAGGTCGCGCCCGCCGAGGTCGCGTCGATCGTCGGCTCGCTGGTCGCGCACCTCCGATCGTGGCGCCCCGAGTCGGTGTCGCCGCTCGGCACGCTGCCGCCGCCAACGGACCCCGAGGCGATCCGCGATCCTCGCGAGGTCGCGCCGTGAGCGCCTGGATCCCGCCGCTGATCCACTGGCAGCGCGACGCGCTGAACGGCCACTACCCCGCGGCCGGTTTCTACTCGCGCGCGATCGCCGCGGAGAATTTTTTGGTCGGGCACGGCGATCGCGAGGTGGTGCAGAAGTCGTGGAGGCTCGGCTACACCCCGTCGCCGGGCTACTCGGGCACGACGACGCATCGCTTCCGCTTCCGCTCGCGGTACGGCGCGGCGTTCCTGCGCACGACGCTCACGGTCCTGATGATGCCGGTCAGCAACACGACGCCGGTACCGTACATCGAAGTCGTCGTGACCCAGGTCGGCGTCGGCTCGACGACTCGGACCTTCACCGGAGCGATCGACACTGGTGGGCTCGGCAACGATCGCCCGTCCGACTGGCGCATCGCCATCGACACGATGGCGCTCACGCCGAACGCGGCTTACACCGTCGAGGTCAAGCTCTACGACTACGCGCGTATCGGCTCGGTCGTGATGCATGAGGTCGGCAACGCGACGATCAGCCAGGCGACCGACTACTACAACTCGCTCATCGCACAGGCCGGCACCGAGATCACCGAGGCCACGCGCTCGAGGCTGCTGATCGGGTTGAGCGCGATGTATTGCGCGAACGCGGGGACCGTCTCGCATTGGGGCAAGGCCGACGGCACCGCGCAGGCGCGCACCTCCGCAACGTTCGCGAACCTGATCGACGGCTCGACGACCGGCGCCCCCACCGCCGCGACCCCCGGGCCTCACCTCGATCTGTCGTACCGCGCCACGCACTCGAGGCCGACGAGCGTTCCGATCGAGATCGCGTGTTTCGCCTCGATCCCGTCCGGCAGCGGCTCGGTGCGCCTCGTCGACGCGTCGGCAAACGTCATCGCGACGATCACCGTCAACAGCTCGACGCCCGCATGGTTCGTCGCTACCGGCCTCGCGCCGACGACGCCGCAGAAGTTTGACTGGCAGTTTGCTGGATCTGGCACGCAGTCGATCGGCGTCAGTTCCGCATCGCTGATCGAGTGGGAGTCGCGGTGATGCGCGACACCACCGCGATCGAGATCCTCGACGAGATGCGCGCGCAGGTCGATGCGGGCGCGTTCATCGGGCCGCGCGTTCCGACGCTGCGCAGCGTGCTCGGGCTCGCTCACGCGCTCATCGGCAACGACGCACAGGCGCCGAGTCGAGCGCGCGCGATCATCGGCGCGGTTGCCGCCCTGAGCGGGCGCGTCGAGCTCCTCGCGTACGCCGACCTGGCGCCGAACGATCCGCGCCGCGACACCGCGATTCATCCCGGGCTCGTGCTCGGTGGTGAGGAGCTGGCGCCGTGACCGCCACGATCCGCTACTGGCTATTCGACGACGACAAGCAGCGCGCGTTGTCTCCGCGGTCGACGCTCGACCAGCACGAGGCGCACGCGCTGAACCGCCAGGGCTACGGCGTGTTCTTCTGCCCGAATCTTCTACGCGGCGCCGTGCGGCGAATCGAGCAGCTCGTCGGCGTGAGCTTCGCGTTCGTCGACGTCGACGGCATCGAAACCCGCGCCGACAAGCACGTCGCGCGTGAGCGCCTCGAGTCCGCGCCGTGCGCGCCGTGCCGCATCGTCGAGACGCGCAGCGGCTTCCACGCCTACTGGCGGATCGACGGCCTCGATCTCGCGCACTGGGATGCGGTCGTGCGCTGGCGACTGGTGCCGTCCTTCGACGCCGATCCGCGCGCGGCGGATCCGGTGCGTGTGCTGCGCGTGCCCGGGTTCCAACACATGAAGCGCCGCGACGATCCATTCCCCGTGCGCGCGGTGCGGCGCACCGACGATCGGCACTCGCTGCGCGCGATCCTCGACGCGTTCCCCGAGGTGAAGCCGGCCGCTCGACCCTCACCAGCCCCGCGTCCCATCGCGGCGACCGACGCCGACGACATCATCACCGCCGTCGGCAACCTCGACGCGCGCGCCGCGCTCGAGCGCCTGTCGGGGTCCTCGCTGGTGCGGGGCGAAGTCTTCACGTTCCGCCCGACGTCGCGCGGTCGCTACAACATCGTGTGCGATGGCCGCGCGACGTCGTGCTTCGTCGACGAGCGTGGCCGCATCGGCGGCGGCGGCGGGCTCGGCGCACCGACGGCGACGCAGTGGATCGCGTACTACTTCGGCCGCGTCGTCACCACGAGCGACTGGCGAGCGATCGCCAACGAGCTGCGCCGGATCTTCCCCGAGCTGGTGAGGAGCAACCGCCATGCGGCGTGAAGCTGACGTGATCCCGCTGCGCGCGCCGGCCCGCCTCGCCGATGCGCCTCACCCTGCGACGCTCGGCGACGCCGACGACGCCGACAACACGATCTTTGCCGCGCGCGATCGCGAGGACTGCATGCACACCGACACGCCGCGCCGATGGAGCCGGCTGATCGCCGACACCGCGCGCGAGCTGATCGAGCTTGCGAAACATCCGCTGTGGTCGTGGGGCTTCGCTGCACTCGATCGCGAGGCACCGATCCCGATCGGGTCGCTGGTCTACATCGTCGGGGCCACCGGCCGCGGCAAGTCGTCGCTGCTCGCACAGATCGCGAGCGCGCACGAGTCCGAGCGCGGCCCGGTGCTGATCGTGTCGGCCGAGCTGTCCGCGCCGATCCTCGCGGCCCGCCTGGTGTGTCAGGCCGTGACCGGCTCGACGTGGATCGATGTCGTGAGCGGCCGCGTCCCCGAGCAGGTCGTGATCGGTGCGCTCGATCGTCCGCGCATGCGGATCGTCGACGACATCGGCGCGGAGTGGCCGACCCGGCTCGACAGCGAGATCGCCGCGATGCGCGCCGAGCACCCGGGCGCTACGCCGCTCGTCGTCGTGGACTACGTGCAGCTCTGCAAGATCCTCGGCCGCGACGTGCGCGAGGAGGTGACGACCGCGAGCCGCATCCTGCGCGACCTCGCCAAACGGCACGGCGCCGTGATCCTCGCGATCAGCAAGGCGGGGCGCGCGGCCTCGCGCGCGATCCGGTCCGGCGAGATGGTCGGCACCGACGCCACCGAGGCGGGCGCGGAGTCTGGCGCGCTCGAGTACGACGCGATCGCGCTCGTGACCCTCGGCGCGATGGCGCCGCTCGATGCGGATGATCCCCGCGGCGCGCAGGTCGTCGACCTGTCGATCGTCAAGACGCGCTTCGGCGCAGCCGACCTGGTGATCCCGTTCCTGTTCGATGGCGCGCGCGGCCTGTTCTCGGTGCACGGCGATGCGGTGCCGGGTGCGCAGCGGCGCGAGGAAGTGAAGGAGGCGAAGCGCGAGCGCACCGCGCAGGGCAAGGCCGACACGATCACCGATCGCCGGATCCTCGCGCTCGAACTCGCCGCCGCCGCGGGCACGGTGTCGATCGCAGGCTACGTCCAGCGCGCCAAGAACGCCGGGCTCAAGCTCGGTGCGTCCGTGGCCGGCACCGAGCTGGCGCTCTTGCGCGAGGCCGGACTGCTCGCGGCCGACACGCGCGGCAACGTGCTGACCGACGCCGGCCGCGCGCTCCTGGATCGCCCCGGTCCCGATCGCCGCGCGGCACTCCGCGCCGCGGTGGGAGGCGAGTCGTGAAGGGGGGTCCGGTTTCGGGGTCCGGTATGGGGTCCGGTCCCGATCACGCGACCGGACCCGGGGGTCCACGATTCCCCCCCATACCCCCCCTAGTAACCGGACCCCGGGGTCCGGTCCTTCGGCGGCTGGCGCCGCTCGGACCCGGACCCACGGGAGGGAAGGAGACCATCACCACCGAACAGGCACCGACGCCCGACCGCGGGCCGGGTGCTCTGGCTGGTGAGGGCACCCGCCAAGCGCTTGGCATCGCCGCCAATGCCGTGGCGCCCGTCCCGCGACCTGGCACCGCCATCAGGCGCGCGATTCGGCAGCGCGCATCCCAGGCCGCGCTGGACGTCACCATCGCCGCGCTCATCCCGACGCCCGAGCGGACGATCCAGCGCGCGATCGACGCGAGGATCATCGCCACGCCGCTCGCGTCGCCCCGATCACCGCTGCCGCCTGTCGCCCCGCGCAGCGTTGGACCGCGGCCGACCCGAGCCGACGAGATCAAGGACCCCGACCGCGCCGAGCTGGTACAGCGGCTTCGCTGCGTGTCGCGGCCGACCTGCCTCGACACCGCGTCGCGCGCCAGATGGCCCGGCTGGTCGTGCGAGGACTGCGGCGCCTACTCGCCGATGCCGCTCGACCGCTGGCGCGTTGAGACGATGCAGCTCGCCGCGCTCGGCCACGCACTGGTTCGCGGCATGCGGACCGGATCGCTCGCGGTCGCCCGACGATCGCTGAAGCGCGCGCGCCTCGACATGCCCGACTCCGACCCCGATTCCGCGCGCGGCATGTCGCCGAGCGCGAACCCCGACAACACGACCGAGGACACGACCATGGCAAACGCCCCCAGCAAATCCCCCGCCGCCCCCTACGTACCTGCGCCCGCGGGATCGCCGATGCGACCCGACCCGCGCAGCGCGCCGTGGCAACCGGATCGGCCCGCAACCCCCGCGCCGATCGGCCCGACGGCTCCGATCGGTCCGCGCTCGTCGCCGACGATCCCCAGCAGCGTGCCGCCGCCGATGCCCTCGCGCGTGCCGCTCGCACCGCGCGTTCCGACCACGCCCCCTGTCCGTCAGCCGCGCTGATCGCCATGATCGACGACGACGACACCGACGACGAGAACCGCGCCGCGATCTACCGCGCCGCGATCCGCGATCGTTTGCCCGCGCTCGTCGCGATGGGCGTCGACACGATCGCCGAGTCGATGGCGGACATGATGTCGCCGCACGAACGCGACGACGATGACGCGGCGAGCAGCAACCCGATCTCCGTGCTCGCGTTTCTGCTGTGGCGCGCGAGCCGCCAAACTTTCCACCGCGGCAACGGGGGCATTCCGATCCCGCTGCCGTTTCCGCCCCGTCAGGTGTGGCGTGCGCCTCACTGCGGCGGCGCGCCCAACTGAGGAACCATGCCGGCAGTCGCGCTCACCGCTGACGACGTCGTCGAGAACATCGATCCGCTCGCCGATCTGACACCGACGCAGCGTGCGTGCGTCGACGCCGTGATCCGACACAACCGCAACAGCGAATGGGCACAGGCGCGCCGCACCTTCGAGGCGAGGCTGGCCCGCGCCGACAAGCGAGGCGAGGGCGACCTGCCGCCGTTCGCCCCGATCGACATCGCACGGCGAACGATCGCGTTTTGCCGAGCCGGCTACTCCGACGACGAGGCCGAAGCCTACGCGCTCGATCCCAAGTTCACGACCCCAAACACTGAGGAGAAACGCTCATGAGTGACCCCAACGACACGCCCGCACCGCCCCCCGCCCCGACCGGGCCGATCGCGCCGCCGCCCCCGGCCTCGCGTGCTTCCAACATCGACACCAGCACGATCGCCGCGCGCGCGGCCGCGTTCGCGGTCGGTGGCTACTCCGTCGAGGAGATCGCGAAGTACGCGGGTGACACGTCGATCGCGATGCCCGCGCCGCCGCCCGCTCGAGCCGGAACCGCCGCGCCGACCGGCCCGCCCGTCACGTCGGGGGGCGCGCCGCCCGCGCCGCGCTGGGAGCCGCCCGACCGCATGCTCCACCAGATGAGCCCTGCGGACCAGCGCACGCTCGCCGCCGACATCGGCGCCATCGCGTTCAAGAACCGACTGTGGGGCGAGATGTCCCGCGTGACTATCCACAACACCAAACCAAGGCGTGGGTGAGCGTGGCGCCCGTGGCGACGATCGCGGCCCGCGTGATCGCCCGTGTGATCGGATGCGTGCCCGACGATCAGGGCAGGATCGCGATCGAGGTCACGGCCAAGGACTATGCCGCGCTCCTGCTGGGTCACGACCCGTCGCGTACCCTCTTGATCCGGATCGTCGACGGCCCCGCGGATCTGCGGGTGGTCCACGTCGAGCGCGATCCAGAGGACCGACGCAACGGGCCCGTGGTCCTGCACATCGACGGGCGGTCCGTGCACGTCGTGACGCTGGCCCGCGGCGGTCGCACGGCGCAGCTCGTGGCGCTGGTGGGGGCCGGCCTCGGTCTCGACGGCGTCGAGGTCGGCTACTCGGTCGATGTCGTGTACCTCGGTCGATCGATCAAGCTGCCGAACCGCAGGCCGAGTCAGGGAGGTCTTGGCAACCCCGTGAAGCTCGCGCTCGGCGACTCGGTGGAGATCGAGTGTCGGTAAGCGCCATCACGTCGGCGGACGATTGTCCGTGATGGCGGACGGATTGCCCGATGCCCGGCCGCTATGACAAAAATGTCGTGCGTGCCGTTGGGCCTCGACGGTGGATTGGTCCGTTGTAACGGATGAGTGTCCTGGAATAGCGGACGGCGCGAGCCAGCATCAGGCACCCCCCGTGTGTCAAATATGACACAGTCGAGGGGTGCTTAGGGGCGCCCCGTCGCCAACACACGTAAAATATTCATGAAAATCATCAGGTTACACACCATGGCCGAGCGCTAGCACCTTCCAGATGCCGCTAGCTAACCGCTAGCGCCTTCCTTAGCTTCAGTGACCATCGCCGCTGCTACTCCGAACCGCCCTCACGAGCCCCCATGCCCAAGACCATCGCCCATGCGTTCCTCGTCGCCATCACCCTCGCCATCACCCACCTGCTCGGCGGCTGCTCGGCCCCCGATGACGCCGTCGAGCTCGACGCCGGCCCCGGCCCCGACGCCGCCGCCGAGTGCAGCACCCCGACCCCGGAGCGCGTGCGGTCGTGCGGTCGCGTCTGCGGGTCGAGCGGCACCATCGAGCCGGCCTTGGTCGCTGCGTGGTGTCCGTGACATGCCCGCCGCGTCGATCGCAGGCTATTGCGGGCCGCGCTCGCGCCGTCCGCCTGGTGCGGCCCTCGAGTTGCCGGCCGCGTCCTGGGGCTACATGCCGAAGGTCGACGGCTGCGCGGCCCGGGTGCGCCTCGACGAGCGGGGCCGCGTCGCCTCGGTGCTGTCGCGCGCCGGCCTCGAGATGCACGAAGGCAGCGAGCTGCTCGGCATCGTCGCGGGCTTTCCTGACTCGATCCTGTGGGGCGAGCTGGAGTGCGCGACAGAGGCATCGGTCCGCGCGGTCGCGTCGCGCGGCTGGCCGCTCCTTCACCTGTGGGACGTCGAGCGCTCCGATGGTCGCGACCTGTCGGCGATGCCGTTCGCGACCCGCCACAGCGAGCTGTACCGCGCTCAGAGCTACGTCGAAGGCGAGCGCCAGGCGCGCGACCGCTCGCGGCGTCTCGACGCTCGTGGCGTCGCCCACGACCGCGCCGGCCGCTTCGCGCCCCACGTCGGGCCGCGCGATCTCAGGCGGCTTCCCGTGGTGCCGCTGGCGCGGGGCCTCGGCGCTGGTGTGGCGCTCTGGCGCTCCTACGTCGAGCTGGCCGGTGGTGAAGGCGTCGTGGCCGCTCGCCTCGACGCTCCGATCCGGGGCCGCGAGGCGAAGATCAAGGTCAGGGCCGAGCAGATGATCGACGCCGTGATCGTGGAACTCGATCGCCGCCTCGCGCTCCTGGTCTACGCCGGCCGCGCGTTCATCGCGTCGCGTCCGGCCCGCATGGAGCTGCGGATCGGCACGGCCGTCGAGGTCCGGATCGACGGCTTCACCGAGGCGACGTCAACCCCCAAGCATCCGCGGATCGTCCGCTCGCGACCCGATCTCTCACACCTGGAGTGTGGCCATGCCCCGACGACGTAGCGCGCCCGCGCGCAGTAGCATCACCCGGCGCCGCGGTACCATCGCGGGCCGCACCGCCATCATGTCGCCGCCGACCAAGTACCCGATCAAGATCGCGCCGTCCTACCTCGACGAGCTGCGCAAGCGCGTCGAGGCGATCGGCGTGGTCGCGGTTGCCCGCGCGGCCGGTCTCGCGCGCGGATCTGTGTGGCGCCAGCTCGCGGGCGGCGACGACCGCAAGCCCACCGCGAGCGCGATCGAGTCGATCCGCCGCGCGGTGGTGAAGCTCGACCCGAACGGTCCGCCTGTGCCGCCGCCGATCGTGTCGGTCCGCGGGCGCTCGCATGGCGCATGGATCGCAGTCGCCGACGAGATCGCGCCCGCTGATCTCGACCGCGTGATCGCCGACGCCGTGAAGCGCTACACGCGCCGCAAGTAGCGCCGGCCCCCGAGGTTCGGAACTTCCGAGCCTGACGCACAACCGCGCAGAACGGCACGGCAGCCAAGTCACGATTTGTGAGGTCACCCGATCGGTGACCGTCGTGTATAGTCACCCGATCGGTGACCCACAGCCCGAGCGCGCGGACCGTCGCGACGCACGCCCGGATCAACACCAGCGACAGGGAGCTACAGCCATGGAACTCGCAACCGCCACGACCGTCACCGTCGCCACCGACGACGACGGGATCAACTTCGACACCCTCACCATGGAGCATGCCGAGCGCATCCATCGCGCTGTCGGATGGCCTCCGGTACGTCTCGACGAGGAAGGCGCGATCCGCCCGCCGACGTCCGCCGAGCTGGCGCGGTGGCAGAGCACCGACGCCGCGATCGTCGACGCGATGGAGTGGGCCGAGATCGGCGAGGAGCTGGCGCACCGCGCGCCCGCGTCCTACGCCTCGGCGCTCGCCGCGAACCGCGAGGCGATCCGCGCGCTCCGGGATCGCGACTACACGCCCGCCAAGCGCGAGATCGAGATCGCGCCCGGCCTGGTGCTGGTCGCCGATGGCGCGGCCGACACGGACATCACGGCCGAGCTGGTGACGCGGCTGCGCGCGATCGCCGCGTGCGGGACGGTGACGCAGTGAACGCCGCCGAGGAAGCGGAGCTGCTCGCGCTGTACCGACGAGCGAAGGAGGTCAACCCCGAGGGCGCTCGTCGCGTCCTGATGATCGCGGGTGCGCTCGCCGACGGCGACGCGCGACCGGGTACCGCGATCGGGGCGGTGATCGATCACGTGCTCGGCGTCGCGCCGGTCGCGTGGGTGCCGACGCCGCACGGCTTCAGCGCGTGGCTGGGGGCTGGCCGCGACGCGCTGCACCTCGAGTTGACCGCGGTCGGCGACGAGTGGAATGCCAGGGTGGCGGGCCACACGACGCGCGAGGCGATGCTCGAGGACGCGAAGGCCAACGCGATCAACCGCGCGATCGTCGAGGCGTACCAGAGCGCGAACCTGACCCCGATCGAGGGGGTCACGTCGTGATCGGCGACGATCAGCACACGGCGTGGATCACCCTCGCCAAGCGCGTCGCGCTGTCCTCGCTGTCCGACTCGCTCGCGAAGCTCGTCGGGACCGCCGAGCGCAAGTACCTCGCCGCGACCGGTGCCGAGCCCAAGATCGACGCCGACGTCGATGAGGATCTGATCGCCAACGGGTTCGGCCCGAGCGAGCTGGCCCGGCTGCAGGTCGCGGACCAGGCCAACCTGATCGCGTTGCACCGCTGGCGTGCGCTCGGGCCGGTGCTCGCCAAGGCCACGCCGACGTCGTTCTTGCTGATGCTGAGGGCGCTGCGGGACCTGTGTGCGATCCTCGACAAGTCCCCGGAGCCCGGCGCCGACGTCGCAGCGATCGTGGCGGCAGCCACCGCGCGACTCGCCAAGGCGAAGCGCGGCCCGAAGCGCAAGGGGCGGCCCCGCCTCGACGATGACTCGCCGATCGCGTGGCGGTCGAAGATCGAAGCGCTGACCGCGGCGTCGGCGCTGTCCGAGGCGAAGGGGTCGGGCGAGTTGGTCGGCTGGGGGCACGTCGTCGCGGTGCGCGCGTGATCGTCGCGGTGCGCTTCCACGGTTCGAGTGCGGCACCGCTCGCACTGTCGGAAGCGCGCCGCCTGTTCACCATCGGCGCGTCGTCGGACTGCGACCTGGTCATCCCGGCCGAGGTCGCGCACGACGTCGCGGCGGTACACGGCATCGTCGAGCGCACCGCGGCCGGTCTCATCGTCCGCGATCACCAGGGCCACGGGCTGCGCAGGTCGCCGCGCGCGCCGCTCGTCGCCGAGTTGCATCTACACGCGGGCGCGGTCGGCTGGATCGGTGGCGCGCCGATCATGGCGCTCGACGCCGCGCTCGTCGCGCTACGCCCGCGCCTCGCGCTGTCGGTCGGCCTCGACGCACACCAGGCGGTTGACGACGCCCTCGCCACCGCCGCCACGGGCGAAGCGCTCGCGCTCGTCGGGCCGCGTGGGCTCGACGCGCTGCCGCTGGCGAGGGCGATCCACGACGCCGGCCCGGCTGGCGCGGGCTCCTTCACGCTGTACGACGGCGCCGCGGTTCCACACCTCGACGGCGTCGACGGGACGATCGCGATCGATCTCGACCGCGTGCGCCGCCTGCCGCGCGCGCAGGTCGCCGCGATGCTCGATGTCCGCTGTGCGGCTCGCGTGATCTTCCTCGCGGGCCGCGTCGGTCGCTTCGCGAGTCGCCTCGACACGTTCGCGCCGCGCGTGCGCGTCGTCGACCTGGTGCCGCTCGAGCGCCGGGCCGATGAGATCGTGCGCGTGCTCGGGCTGGTGTGGCGCGACGAGCTAGGCAGCGATCGGAGCGTCGAGGCGCTCGGGGCGCGCTCGCTGCGCGGCCTCGCTTCCCATCGCTGGCGCCGCAACCTCGACGAGCTACGCGAGCAGAGCGCGCGCATCCTCGCCTACT
>JAYTAJ010001237.1:0-2468 GCA_043737575.1 Myxococcales bacterium
GGTGACCTGCGCGCGTTCGAAGAGCTGGTGCGCCGCTACCGCCGCCGCATCTTCGCGCTGGCGCTGCACCTGACCGGCTCGACCTCGGACGCCGACGACATCGCCCAGGACGTCTTCATGCGCGCCTACCGCGCGCTCCACGCCTTCGAGGGCCGCAGCGAGTTCTTCACCTGGGTCTATCGCATGGCGGTGAACCGCTCGCTCAACGTGCGGCGCGATCGCGGCCGCCGCCCCGAGGACGCGCTGGACGATCCCCGCGTCGAGCTCGCGATCTCGGTCGACGCGGGCGGCGATCCGCGGCGCGCCGCCGAGCTGCGCCAGACCTACGCGCGCCTGCTGCGCGGGCTCGACGCGCTGCCGAGCGACATGCGCACGACGGTGGTGCTGGTGGCGCTGCAGGGCATGGCCCACGGCGAGGCGGCGATCGTCCAGAAGGTCAGCGAGGGGACGATCGCGTGGCGCATGCACGAGGCGCGCATCCGGCTGCGCGACGCGCTGGGCACCGACAAGATCACGCGGCGCCACGGCCTGTCGGTCGAGCTCGAGGGCCTGCTCGACGCGCTGGGCCTGCCCGTGCTCGCGCCCGGCCGCGCGTAGGCGATTCCGACTCGACTCCCTGACCTGATTCGGATCCTCGGTTCCCTCGGATCCTCACTCGCGGAGGTCGGCGATCGCGGCGAGGGCCTTCTCGGCCTTCTCGAGGTGCGGCCCCGACACGAACTGATCCTGGGCGGTCAGCTCGGTCTGCGCGCCCTGGAACCACTGCTGCGCGCTCAGCGCCCAGGTCATGAGCGACCGGTTGTGCTGCTGCCACGCCTCGTAGTCGCGGATCATCTGCGGCAGGTTCTCGAGCATGGTCGGCGGCATCTCTGCGGGCGGGCGCGCGCACCACTGCGCGAACACGGGATCGGCCTGCGCGAGGAGCCCGCCCAACCAGCCGACCAACGCACCGCCACTCGGGCCGAACGGCCCGTCGACGAACGCGTGCGCCGCCTGGAGCTGCACCCGCAACAGGTCGGCCTTGGCGGGGATGGTCCTCAGGAAGTCCTGGATCGGCGCCAGCGCGGTGACGGCGCTCTTGGCCTTCATGATGGTCGCCATCGAGTCCATCGCGAGGATCATCTGGGCCTCGAGGATCTCCTTCCAGCCCACGATCTGCGGATTGAACGACTCGATCTGAGCCTTGAGGCCTGCGACCTGCTGGTTGAACGCTGCCGCGCTCGCCTCGGTGAGCTGCTCCTTGGCGCCCGCGAACGAAGCCTGGATTTCGGCGAGCGCGGTCGCAGTCTCGGCCTCCTGGGCTTGCTGGTTCCAGTGCTGCGACGCGGCCTTGGTCCAGGTAGCGGCGATATCGACGGCGCTGGCGATGCCTTGCTTGGGATCGATCGCGACGCGGACGGCGGACTTGGCGGTGTCGATGATCGCGCCCTCGAGGATGGCCATGTTCTTGTGAGCGTTGGCGATGTCGGCCTTGGCGCCGCTCTTGGCGTCGGACTCGGCCTTGTCGTTGCCCTCGAGGTTTTTGTCGGCGGCGGCCTTGTTGATCACGCCCATGGCGTTGGCCTGGAGGCTCTTGAGCTCCCCCCGAACGCCGGACAGATTCTTGCCGGCACCCGAGGCCATCTTGATCGCGGCCTTGTAGTTGTGGATCGAGGGCTCGAGACCGGTGTCCATGACGCCGCTGGCCTTGTCGGCGGCGAGCGCCTTGTCGATCGCCGCGCCCTTGGTCGCGATGTTGACGTCGAGGATCTGGCGGCTGCCGTTGATGTTGGCGAGCACGGCGCTGTCGACGGTGGAGCCCTGGTCGAGGAAGGTCTGGGCGCCGGGTGGCGGGGTCACGACCTTCTCCCACGGGAACTCGCGCTTGTTGCCAGCCGTGTCGGGATTGCCGATCGGCGGAATCGTGCGAGGCAGCGCGGCGACGTCGGCGCCGATCAAGGCTGGCGGCGGCGTGGTGCTGAACGCGCGCTGGATCGCGACGCGCTGGACGCCGCGGTCGGCGGTGCTGGGGCCGGTGTGCTCGTCCAGGAGCGCCTCGGCCGACTCGCCATGGACCACCGCGTCGGCGACGCGATCGGCGTGCTGCTCGTGGCGATCGCCGACCTCGCCGAGGCCGGCGCCGGGGCCGTTGCCGCTGCGCTGCTGGACGACGTGGGCGGCTTCGTGGGCGACCAGGTGGAGATCGGGGCGATCGGCGAACACCACGTCGGAGCCGGTGGCGAAGGCGCGGGCGCCGAGCTGCGCGCTGGCGGTGCCGGCGTCGTCACCGACGTGGGCGGCGACGCCCGACACGTCGTGGTGGCCGAAGGCGCGCTGCACGGTGTCGAGGAACGGCAGCGCCTGGGATGGCGTGGCGATCGCGGCGGCGGCGATCGACTCGACGTGGCCGCTGGCCGGCGCGCCGTCAGCGACGCGCTGGACCGGCGCCTTGGCGGGCGGCGCGGGCGGCGCATCGGGCGCGGGCGCGG
>JAYTAJ010001238.1:0-5682 GCA_043737575.1 Myxococcales bacterium
GCCATGCCTCGTGCCCTCCTCGCCGCGATCATGCTCGCGGCGATCCCGTCCGCCGCGCTCGCCCAGCCGACGCCGCCTCCCGCCGCCCCGGAGTCCGAAGCCTTCGACGCCGCGCTCGCCGAGATCCTCGCACGGCCGGGTGGCCTCACCGCCGAGGCCGCGGGGCAGCGCGCGATGCGGACCGACGTCACCGTCGCTCGCCGCCGCGCCGAGACCGATCAGACCCGCAGCTCGCTCGGACAGATCACGGTCGCGCTGATCCCGATCACCAAGGTCAGCGCGTCGTACACCCGGCTGTCGGCGGTCGATCCGTTGCCGTTCGGCATGGAGCCGATCGAGACGCCGGTGAACGCGTTCCACCTCGGGGGTGAGGTCGCGGTGCCGCTCACCGAGCTGGTGATGCGCCTGCCCGCGGCGAAGAAGGCGATCGAGGCCCAGGTCGCCGCGGGCGAGCTCGGCACCGAGGCCACCGCGCGCAACGTCGCGTCGGCCGCCGAGGTCACCTACTACGAGTGGGTGCGGGCGTCGCTCGGCGTGGTCGCGGCCCAGCGTCAGGTCGCGCAGGTCGAGGCGACCCGGGCCCAGCTCGCGACCCTGGTCGAGGTCCAGCGGGCGTCGCGCGCCGATCTGCTGCAGCTCGACGCGCAGAAGGCCCAGGCCGAGCTGCAGCTGCATCGGCTGCAGCAGCTGGTCGTGATCCGCGCCGAGCAGCTGCGGATCGCGATGGGCGCGCCCGCCGACGAGCCGCTGGCGATCGGCGACGACGTCCGCATCGCGCCGCCGCCGCCCGAGCTCGCCGAGGGCGGCGCGCTGGTGCAGACCGCGATCGGCAAGCGCTTCGAGGGCCGCGCCCTCGACGCCGGTCGCCGCGCCCTCGATCGCCACCGCGACGAGGCCCGGGTCGATCGGCTGCCCAAGCTCAACCTGTTCGCGCAGATCAACTACGACCGCCCCAACCAGCGGGTCTTCCTCGAGCCCGATCGGTTCAACCTGACCTGGGCCGCGGGCGTGCAGGCGAGCTGGTCGATCAACGACTTCCTCGGCGTCGACCCGAAGGTCCGCGCGATCGACGCCCAGCAGCGTCAGCTCGCCGCCGACCGCGCCGCCTTCGAGCTGGGCGTGCGCGGTCAGATCAGCGCCGCGCGGTCCGCGGTCGCGCTGGCCGATCAGACCTACGAGGCCAGCCAGCGTGGCCTGGCCGCCGCCCAAGGTAGCTACCAGGTCCGCAAGGATCTGTTCGACAATGGCCGGGCGACGACCCTCGAGGTCACCGCCGCCGAGACCGCACTGACCCAGGCGCGCATCGCCGCGATCGACGCGCTCATCGATCGACGCATCGCGTGGACGCAGCTGCGCCACGCCGCTGGACTGGACCTGCCATGACCCCGCGAGGCACCGTGATGACCCACTCTCTCCGCATCGCCACCGTCCTCCTCCTGGCCGCGACCGCCGCCGCGTGCTCGAAGCCGACCGAGGCGCAGAGCAAGGCCGCCGCCGAGGCGCCGATCAAGCTCGCGCTGGTGAAGGTCGAGGCCGGGCTCGCGCCCGATCTGCTGACGCTCACGGGCATGGTCATGCCCGAGGAGTCGTCCGACGTCGCGTCGAGCGTGCCCGGCCGCGTGCTCGCGGTGCTGGTCGAGCGCGGCGCCACCGTGAAGTTCGGCGATCCGCTGGTCCGCCTCGACGCGTCGAGCGCGGCCTTGTCGGCGCAGTCGGTGAAGGCTCAGCTCGCCGCGGCCCAGGCCCAGGAGAAGCTCGCGGTCGAGGAGTGCAAGCGGGCCCAGGCGCTGCTCGACAAGGGCGCCATCACCCGCTCGCAGTTCGATCGCGAGACCACCAACTGCACCGCCGCGGCGCAGACCGTGGCCGCGACCCGGGCCCAGCTCGGGCTGGTGTCGAAGTCGATCTCCGACGGCGTGGTCCGCGCGCCGTTCGCCGGTCGCATCGACGCGCGCTGGGTGTCGCCGGGCGAGTGGGTGCAGCCGGGCATGCGCCTGGTGACGCTGGTCGACGATCAGCCGATGCACGTCGAGCTGCAGGTCCCCGAGAAGTGGGTGCCGCAGGTCGCGGTGAAGCAGGCGGTCGAGGTCACCGCGGTCGCGCACGGCGACCAGAAGTTCCCCGCCACGATCACGCGGCTCGGCGCCGAGGTCGGCCGCATGACCCGCGCGCTGGTCGCCGAGGCCGAGCTGGCGCCGGGGGTGCCGCTCACGCCCGGCATGTTCGCCGAGGCTGCGATCACGCTGAAGTCGGATCTGATGCCGATCGTCCCCGCCAACGCGCTGGTCCAGCGCGGCACCACCTGGCGCCTGTTCGCGGTGGTCAAGGGCCGCCTCGAGGAGCGCGTGGTCCAGCGCGGCCCCAAGCTGCCCGACGGTAGCTACGCGCTCCTGCGCGGCGCGGTCGCGGGTGAGCTGGTCGCCGCGCCGATCACCGAGCAGGTCGTCGACGGCGTCGCCGTGGCCCAGTAACGCGGCGCCAGGAGCTTTTATATGGAATGGCTATCCAACATCTCGGTCCGCCGACCGGTGCTCGCGATGGTGCTGATGCTGACGATCGTCGTCGTCGGCGCGGTCGGTTACGGCAGCCTCGGCGTCGACAAGTTCCCCAAGATCGACTTCCCGCTGGTGACGATCACGACGGTCTACCCGGGCGCCACGCCGGCGTCGGTCGAGTCCGACGTCACCGACAAGATCGAGGCCGCGGTCAACACCGTGGCCGGCATCGAGACCCTGTCGTCGGTGTCGTCGGAGGGCGCGTCGCTGGTCATCGCCCAGTTCTCGCTCGAGAAGGATCCCGACGTCGCGGCCCAGGAGATCCGCGATCGCATCGCGACCATCCGCGATCTGCCCAGCTCGATCCGACCGCCGCAGATCCAGAAGGCCGACCCCGACGCGGCGCCGGTCCTGATGCTGTCGGTGAAGGGTGACGCCCCGGTCCAGGAGCTGACCCGCATCGCCGAGGACAAGGTCAAGGCCACCCTCGAGCGGGTCGGCGGCGTCGGCATGGTCCGCATCATCGGTGGCCAGAAGCGCCGCGTCGAGGTCGCCCTCGATCCGATCCGCCTCGCCGCCGCCAGGGTGTCCGGCCTCGAGGTCGTGCGCGCCCTCGCGGTGTGTCTGCCCAGCCTGCCGGCCGGCCGCTTCGAGCGCGGCCCCGACAACGCGACGATGCGCATCGAGTGCCGCGGCGTCGGCGCCTCGGCGATCGGCGATCTGATCGTGCGCCAGAGCGGCGACAGCCCGATCCGGGTGCGCGACGTCGCCGCCGTCATCGACACCGTCGCCGACGCCGACTCGGCCGGCATCCGCGACGGCAGCCGCGCGATCGTGCTCGCGGTCCGCAAGCAGTCGGGCTCGAACACCGTCGCCGTCGTCGACGCCGCCAAGGCCGCGGTCGCCGAGATCGCCAACACCCTGCCGCCCGGCATCGAGCTCGAGGTCGTGCGCGACAACGCCGAGGTCATCCGCACCTCGGCCGATCAGGTCACCGAGCACCTCATCCTCGGCGCGCTCCTCGCCGCGGTGGTGGTGTTGGTCTTCCTCGGCAGCCTGCGGTCGACCTTGATCGCCGCGATCGCGATCCCGATCTCGATCATCGGCACCTTCGCGCTGATGAAGGTCGCCGGCTTCACGATCAACACGATGACCTTGCTGGCGCTGGCGCTGGCGGTCGGCATCGTCATCGACGACGCCATCGTCGTCCTCGAGAACATCTATCGACACATCGACGAGCACGGCGAGAAGCCGTTCGTCGCCGCGGTCCGCGCGACCAAGGAGATCAGCCTCGCGGTCCTCGCGACCACGCTGTCCTTGATGGCGGTGTTCCTGCCGGTCGCGTTCATGGACGGCATCGTCGGGCGCTTCCTCATGAGCTTCGGCCTGACGATGGCGTTCGCGATCGGCCTGTCGATGCTGGTGTCGTTCACGATCACGCCGATGATGGCGGCCCGGTGGCTGCCGCTGCCGCCGCCGCCCGGCGAGCAGCGCAAGCGCACCGTGCTCGAGCGCATCATCGACGGTGGCTACAAGCCGATCGAGCGGCTCTACACCCGCACGCTCGGCTTCTCGCTGCGCCACCGCTGGATCGTCGTGGTCCTGTCGATCGCGACCTGCGCGACGACGCCGACCCTCGGCAAGAAGGCCGGCTTCGGCTTCCTGCCCGAGAACGACGAGGCCCACTTCGAGATCTACATCCGCACCAAGGAGGGCACCAGCCTCGACGCGACCACGCTGGTCGCCGAGCGCCTGGCCCGCGCCACCCGCAAGATCCCCGAGGTCACGCACACCCTGGTCACCGTCGCCGACAACGACCAGAAGATCGCGAACCTCGCGAACATCTACGTCCGCCTGTCCGACCCGATCGCGCGGTCGCGCGATCAGTCGTCGATCATGGATCAGGTCCGCCGCGAGGTCCTGATCGACGCGCCCGCGGACGCCAAGGTCGCGGTCCAGCTGGTCAACGACTTCTCGCTCGGCGGCCAGCAGAACGCGATGATCCAGTACCTCATCACCGGCCCCGATCTCGATCGGCTCCAGCTCTACGCTGGCCGCATCCTCGAGACGCTGAAGCAGACGCCCGGCGTGGTCGATCCCGACTCGAGCATGCCGCAGCCGTTGCCCGAGTCGATCCTGCGGCCGTCGATCGAGCGCGCCGCCGCGCTCGGCGTCGACCCCGCCGACCTGACCGCGACGATGGCGGTGATGATGGGCGGCGTCGAGGCCCAGGGCGACGAGGAGCTCGGCACCCGCTACGTGGTGTTCGTCCGCGCCAACGAGCGGTTCCGCACCGACCCCAGCCTGCTCGGACAGATCACGGTGCCGTCGCGCACCCACGGTCTCATTCCGCTCTCGGATCTGGTGACGCAGGAGAGCGGCTCGGGGCCGTCGCAGATCACCCGCACCGCCCGGGCCAAGAGCATCACGATCACCTGCAACGTCGCGCCCGGCTACAACGAGGGCGCGATCGTCGCCGCGCTCGACAAGGCGATCAAGGATCAGAAGCTGCCGCCCGGCTACACCGCGGGTCCGTTTGGCCGCTCGAAGGAGATGGCGCGCACCGGCGCCGCGTTCGCCTTCGCGTTCCTGCTGTCGTTCATCTTCATGTATCTGGTGCTCGCCGCGCAGTTCGAGTCGTGGCTGCATCCGTTCACGATCATGCTGGCGCTGCCGCTGACGGTGCCGTTCGCGCTCTTGTCGGTGATCTTGTTCGGCAACCAGCTCGACATCTTCTCGATGCTCGGACTCCTGGTCTTGTTCGGGGTCGTGAAGAAGAACGGCATCCTCCAGGTCGACCACGCCAACCAGCTGCGCGCCGCCGGCATGCCGCGCGACCAGGCGATCCTCGCCGCCGCCCGCGATCGGTTGCGGCCGATCCTGATGACGACGTTCGCGTTCGTCGCCGGCATGATGCCGCTGGTCTTGAGCCAGGGCATCGGCTCCGGCTTCTCGAAGGCGATCGCCGGCATCGTCGTCGGCGGTCAGAGCTTCTCGCTGATCCTCACGCTGATCGCGATCCCGACCTTCTACTCGCTGTTCGACAGCCTCTCGAACAACGCGCGCCGCGGCGTGCGCTGGGTGTTGCGCCGCAAGGGCTTCGTCGATCGCGGCCAGGCCGAGATCGGGATGGCGCCCGATCCGCTGGCGACGACCGCGACCGCGCCGCCGGCCCACGCGGTGGTGG